>NZ_JAGWCU010000003.1:0-207497 GCF_020657755.1 Clostridioides sp. ZZV15-6388
TGGTTACAATAGCAGAGAGGATACACCTGTTCCCATTCCGAACACAGAAGTTAAGCTCTCTAGCGCTGATGGTACTTGGTGGGAAACTGCCTGGGAGAGTAGGACGTAGCCACGTAATCTTTTTTTGAGTAAATTTATAAAAAATAAAAAAGTTTTATTTTTTGTGTTTAGACATGGCAAATTTGGGACATAATATAATTGTAAAACTTAATAGCAAAAATAAATTACTCAATCTCCCCCACTTAAAGGCCTCTATCCCCCATAGAGGTCTTTTTTATTATGTCTAATTTTCTATATCCGTTATTTTATTTATTTTCATTCTATCTTATAGTCAGTATATTTATTTAAGTTTAGTATAATTTAACAGAAAATATATGTGATTTAACATTTATTTTAATAAATTTACTATATGTTCACTTTAACTTAATATATCCTTTACAAATAAAGAGTATTATTAATTTATAAGTAAATCGTATAACTAAACAAAGTATTTTGAGGAGGATAAAAAATGGCAGATATAAGACTAGAAAATGTCACAAAATCTTATGATAAAAAGAACACTGTTATAGAAAACTTGAACCTTACTATAGAAGATGGTTCTTTTACGGTATTGGTAGGCCCAAGTGGTTGTGGAAAATCTACTACACTAAGAATGATTGCTGGGCTTGAAGATATAACTTCAGGCAATTTGAAAATTGAAGAAAATGATATAACAAGAACTGATGCAAGTAAGAGAGATATAGCTATGGTATTTCAGAATTATGCATTATATCCGCATATGACTGTTAGAGAAAATATAGAATTTGGTCTAAAGAATAAAAAAGTTCCAAAAGAAAAAAGAGAAGAACTTATAACAGAGGTTATTGATATAGTTGGATTACAAGAATATTTAAATGTAAAGCCAGGAAATTTGTCTGGAGGACAAAGACAGAGAGTAGCATTAGCTAGAGCAATGGTTAAAAATCCAAAGGTATTTTTAATGGATGAACCATTATCAAATTTAGATGCAAAACTGAGAAATCAAATGAGGACAGAATTAATACAGTTACATCAAAAATTAAAATCTACATTTGTTTATGTAACTCATGACCAAGTCGAAGCAATGTCAATGGCGGATAAAATAGTTATAATGAACAAAGGAGAGATAATGCAAATAGGTTCTCCAAAAAAAATATATCAAGACCCTAAAAATTTGTTTGTGGCACAATTTATCGGAAATCCTTGTATGAACATATTAAATATGAAGGATAATATCAAACTTGGATTTAGGCCTGAAAAAGCTGTATTAGAAAGTATAAATATAGATATAAAAAATGATGATGCTTTTAATTTGCTTGGAAAGGTTATAACTAAAGAAGTATTAGGAAACGAAACTATATACTGTTTATCTGTTCTTGACAGTGAAGTAAGGGTTAAAACAGAAAACGATATATTTGATATAGGGAAAACTTTGAAAGTAAATGTATTAGAAAAGGATTTATATTATTTTAATAAAGATGGGCAAAGAATAAATGATATAAAAGAATGTAAGAATATGTATTCTAAAATCAAAGGAGATATTTATGAAAAAGCAATTTAATAAAGCATATTTGTACATAACACCTGCAATTATAGGAACTTTACTGTTTATAGTATATCCAATAATTAAGACAATATCGCTGAGTTTCAAATCAGGAAGTCTTCTTAGTTCAACTTTCGAAAATGTAGGATTAAATAATTACACAGAGCTTTTAAAAAATCCAGAGTTTATACAAACTATAACAAATACAGCAATTTATACTTTTTTTATGGTAATTATATCTATATCACTAGCTATAGTACTTGCTACTTGGTTAAACAAAAACTCTATAATACACAATTTAACACAAAGTATAATCTTTACACCACATGTAATTTCACTTGTATCTGTGGCCGTATTATGGCTTTGGATTATGGAACCTCAGTATGGTTTTTTAAACTGGGTACTGTCAGTATTACACTTACCAACATCAAAATGGCTTTCAAGTGAAAGTTCAGCATTGATGTCATTGATTTTAATAGGCATATGGAAAACTCTGGGATATAATATTTTAATAGTTTTATCAGGTCTTAAATCGATACCAAATTATATATATGAGGCATCTAAGCTAGACAATGCAAACAAGGTAACTAATTTCTTTAAGGTAACATTACCACTATTATCGCCAACAATATTTTTTCTCATGATAACAACAACAACAGCATCATTTCAAGTATTTGATGAAATAAGCATAATGACACAAGGTGGTCCATTAGGTTCAACCAACATGTTATCTTATTATATATATGAGTCTGGATTTATATATTACGATATAGGGCAAGCAAGTGCAGCAAGTATGTTTTTATTAGCTATAGTTATGATTGCTACATATGCTAATTTCAGACTATTATCAAAAAAAGTTCATTATCAATAAAGAAAAATATATATTATGAGGCGTATTAAGAAGGAGGACAAAATGGATATTATAAGACCTATTAAAAAAGATAAAGCTGATATAAAGAAAATAGTATCAAAATCAATAGAAGTATTAATTCTAGTACTTTTATCTGCAATATTTATATTCCCTTTTATATGGATGTTGTCGACATCTTTTAAAAACCCACAAGAAATGATGCAACTACCACCTACAATAATACCAAATGATATAGTACTAGGAAATTATACTACAGCATGGAATTCAGGGCCATTTTTTAGATATTTATTAAATAGTATCTTTGTGACAGGTAGTATTTTAATCATACAGTTTTTAGTGATGGTTCCTGCAGCTTATGCATTTTCTAAGATTAAATTTAGAGGTGAAAAGGTATTGTTTGGACTATTACTTATAGGACTTATGATTCCTCCACAAGTAACTTTTTTACCTGTATATATGATGATGAGTAAATTTGGATTTATAAATACATATGTGCCACTTATAATTCCATTTATGACATCTTCATTTGGTATATTTTTGCTTAGACAAAATTTTATGCAGATATCAGATGAGATTATTGAAGCAGCTAAATTAGACAATACTTCGGACTTAAAAATAATGTTTAAAATAATGGTTCCTATGGCAAAACCAGCAGTAATAACATTTATATTATTTAATTTTATATATCACTGGAATAACTATTTCTGGCCTTTAGTAATGACAAATACAGATGCAATAAGAACTTTACCAATCGGAGTAGCTCTTCTTAAATCTTCAGAAGGAATTACTGCATGGAATGTAATAATGGCAGGAAATATAATTTTAATTTTACCAATAATTCTTGTTTATATATTTGCAAATAAAAAAGTAAAAGAAGCTTTTATGTATTCAGGAATAAAATAAAAAGTCAAAAACTAAATTTGGAGGATGGAAATGAAGCTTAAAAGAAAATTAGCAACAGGATTAGCAATAACATTATTAGTAGGTTCTTTAGTTGGGTGTTCAAATTCTAATGACTCAAATACATCTAAAGGAGAAAAGACAGATAGCAATATTACAAAGATAGATTTCTGGGCACCTTTGGGTGGAACTAATGGTGAAACTGCACAAAAAATGGTTGACCAGTTTAATAGTGAGCATAAAGATATACAAGTGAATATGCTAAAACAAAAAGATTATTATGAAAATGCAACAAAATTACAAGCTGCATTAACTTCTAAAGACCAACCAGATGTAACATTATTAGAAATAACTCAAACAGGTACATTTGCATCAGCAGGAGCTTTAGTAGATATGAGTAAATACTTTGATAAGGCATACCAAGAAAGATTCTTTTCTGGTCTTCTAACAAATTCATATTATGAAAATAAATTTGTTGGGATGCCATTTAATAGAAGCACACCGATATTGTACATAAATAAAGATATGGCAGTTAAAGCAGGTCTTGACCCTTCAGGGCCAAAGTCATGGGAAGAACTTAAAACATATGCTAGTAAAATGACAAATAAATCAGAAGATACTTATGGATTTGAAACTCCAATAGATATTTGGTTCTATGAAGCTATGGTAATGCAAAGTGGAGGAGAAATAACTGATGGAAAAAAAGTAGCATTTAATAATGAAGCAGGTCAAGCACCAGTTAAATTCTGGCAAGATATGATGAAATCTGGAGTAATGAAAATGCCACCTGGTGAAGATTATAATGCTTGGGATGTAGCAAAGCAAGATTTTGTAAATGGTAAAGTTGGTATGATATTTACATCGACAGCAGATTTAGCAGGTCTTATGCAACAAACAGATGGTAAGTTTGAAATATCAACAGCATTTTTACCAAAAAATCAAAAATATGCAACTCCTACAGGTGGAGCAAACTTAGTTATGCTTGAAGGTGGAACAGATAAAGAAAAAGATGCAAGTGCAGAATTTATAGAATGGATGACTCAAACAGATAAAATAGTTCAATTTAGTTCATCAACAGGATATCTACCAACAACTGAAGATGCAACTAAATCAGAAAAATTACAAACATTGTATAAAGAAAAGCCACAATATAAAGTTGCAACTGACCAATTACAATATGCTGTTGCCCTTCCAATGCTAAATGGATATAAAGAAGCAACTGATAAGTTAATGGATGAGATTAAAAAAGGTCTTACTGATTTAAATGTGGCGCCAAAAGATGCAGTAAGTAAAGGAACTTCTGCAATGCAAGCAGTAATAGACAAGACTAATAAATAATTATAGAGATGTATAAAATGTTGATAAAATATTATTTTTAACATATATAGATTATAGCTTGATTGAAAGTATTCAATAATATATGAATGAAGAGGTAATGTAAATGACAAAAGTTATAGTATTATCAGTAGATTCTTTATTTGAAAAAGATTTAGAATTTGTAAAGAATCTGCCAAATTTTAAATCTATCTTAGAAAATTGTTCTATGGTGAAAAATATAAATTGTGTATATCCAACTTTAACATATCCTTGTCATACAAGTATGGTAACAGGGGTATATCCTAAAAAACATGGAATATATCATAATGAAAAATTTGACCCAAATAAAGAAAATAAAGATTGGTATTGGTATTCAAAAGATATAAAAGTAAAGACAATTATAGATGTAGCAAAGGAAAATAATTTGACCACTTCTAGTATCTTATGGCCTGTAATGGGTGCAAATCCAAATATAGATTATAACATTGCAGAGATATGGGCTCCTAATAGAGAAGATGACCCAAGAGAAACCTTTGAAAAAAGTTCAAGTAAGGTTATAATGGATAGTATTTATGATAGACATTGCCATTATATTGATTGGAAATTAGAGCCTAATATGGATTTATTTGGAGTAAATTGTGCGGTAGATGTAATAAAAGAATATAATCCAGATTTAATGTTAATACATCTAGCAACTTTGGACCATACACGACATAATCATGGTTTATTTAATGAAGAAGTAAATGAAGCCCTGAAAATGAATGATAAATGGTTAGGAGATATAATTCAGGCTACAAAGGATGCGGGTACATATGAAGATACCAATTTTATAATACTTGGAGACCATGGCCATCTTAGAGTTGATAAAGTCGTAAATCCAAATGTTTTACTTAAATCACATGGATTTATAACAGTAGAAAATGATGAAGTTAAGAATTTTGATGCCTATGTAAATTCATCAGGCATATCAGCACAGATAATAGTAAATAACTCAAATAGACTAGAAGAGTTGAGAGCATTGCTTGAAGAGTTTAAAGAAGAATTATTTATAGAGAATATATTTACCAGAGAAGAAGCATCCAATCTTGGACTTGAAGGCGATTTTGAACTGGTAATTGAAGGAATTGAAGGAATTTCATTTGGAAATGATTTAGAAGGAAATATTATAAAGGATTCCGATATAAAAGATTACAAGTTTGCTGTGGCTACACATGGTCATTTACCTACTAAGGGTAATAGACCTCCATTTATAGCTTTTGGACCTAAAATAAAAACAGGTGTAGTAGAGGAAGAAGGCGACTTAAGAGCTCATGCAGCAACTATATTAAAACTATTCAATTTGAAACTAGACGGAGTTGAAAAAGAAGCATTTGACTTCATTATATAAACTTGATAAAGTATTTATTTTCCATTACTTATAGACTTCTATTATAAAGATAGAAGTCTTTTTTTATATTTTAGATTTAAGTAAAATTTAAATGGGTAAAATATTTAAAATAACTGAAACAATTCTAGAAAGGTATGATATAATAATACATGTTAGGAACTAATGTTCGAAAAGAAGGAGTGATACTATGGATTTTAAACTAAAGTCAGACTTCAAACCAACAGGTGACCAACCAGAAGCTATTAAATCAATAGTGGATTCTATAAATAGAAATGAAAAATTTTCGACATTGTTAGGTGTAACGGGTTCAGGAAAAACATTCACAATGGCAAATATAATACAACAAGTTAAAAAACCTACCCTAATAATGGCTCATAATAAAACACTAGCAGCACAACTTTATAGTGAGTTTAAAGAATTTTTCCCAGACAATGCAGTTGAATATTTTGTAAGTTACTATGATTACTATCAACCAGAGGCATATGTAGCTCACAGTGACACTTATATAGAAAAAGATGCAAGTATAAATGACGAAATAGATAAACTTCGACATTCTGCTACAGCATCTATTTTAGAGAGAAGAGATACAATAATAATATCTTCAGTATCTTGTATATATGGTTTGGGTGACCCAAAAGATTATAAAGAACTTATGTTATCTATAAGACCTGGTATGCAAAGAGATAGAGATGATGTAATAAAAAAGTTAATAGAGATACAATATGAAAGAAATGATATAAATTTTACAAGAGGGACTTTTAGGGTTAGAGGGGATATATTAGAAATATTTCCAGCTAGTAATGATGAAAAAGCAATAAGAATAGAGTTTTTTGGTGATGAGATAGATAGAATAACAGAAATTGATTATGTAACAGGAAAGATTGTTGGGACAAGAAATCATGTTGTTATCTTCCCCGCATCTCACTATGTAACAACACCAGAAAGAATTGAAAACGCAATTGTTCAAATTGAAGATGAACTTCAACAACAAATCGAGAATTTTAAAGAAAATGATAGGCTTTTAGAAGCTCAAAGAATTGAGCAAAGAACAAAGTATGATATAGAAATGTTAAAGGAAATAGGATTTTGTCAGGGAATAGAAAACTATTCAAGACATATTACTGGAAGAGAAGAAGGAGAAAGACCATATACATTAATGGATTTCTTTCCAGATGATTATTTGATAATTGTGGATGAAGCACATGTTACTATTCCACAGGTAAGAGGAATGTATGCAGGAGATAGGTCAAGAAAAACTTCTCTTATAGAAAATGGATTCAGATTACCTTCTGCACTTGATAACAGACCACTAAATTTTCAAGAATTTGAAGGAAATATAAATCAAATGTTGTTTGTAAGTGCTACACCAGGTCCTTATGAAATTCAACATTCCGAAACTATAGCAGAACAAATAATAAGACCAACAGGTCTTTTAGATCCAATTATAGAAGTAAGACCTATAAATAATCAGATAGACAATTTGGTAGGAGAAATAACTAAAATAATAGAAAAAAATGAAAGAGTGCTTATAACCACTTTGACTAAAAAAATGAGTGAAGACTTAACTAATTACCTTAAAGAAATAGGAATAAAAGTTAAATATCTACATTCAGATATAGTTACATTAGAAAGAACAGAGATAATAAGAGATTTAAGACTAGGAAAATTTGATGTACTTGTAGGAATAAATTTACTTAGAGAAGGTCTAGATATACCAGAGGTTTCACTTATAGCGATTTTAGATGCAGATAAAGAAGGTTTCTTACGTTCCGAAACAGCGTTAATACAAACTATTGGACGTGCAGCTAGAAATGAAAATGGAAGAGTTATTATGTATGCTGATAGGATAACTGATTCAATGCAAAATGCTATTGATGAGACAAAAAGAAGAAGAGCTATACAGAATTTATATAATGAAGAACACAACATAACTCCTAAGACTATACAAAAAAGTGTAAGAGATAGTATAGAGGCAACTAAGGTAGCAGAGGAAGAAGTTGTATATGGAATAACTGATACAGATGATAAAGAAGAGATAAAAGATAATATAGAAAAATTAAAATCAGAGATGATGGAAGCTGCTCAAAACTTACAATTTGAGAGAGCGGCTGAATTAAGAGATAAGGTAAAACAGTTGGAAGAAAAATTGGAAAAATAGAAAGGTAAAAACAAGGTTATGGAAGATAAAATTATAATAAGAGGAGCAAAAGAGCATAATTTAAAAAATGTAGATTTAGATTTACCAAGAGATAAGTTTATAGTTTTTACAGGATTGTCTGGTTCTGGAAAGTCATCTTTGGCGTTTGATACGATATATGCAGAAGGCCAAAGAAGATATGTAGAGAGTTTGTCTGCTTATGCTAGACAGTTTTTAGGGCAAATGGAAAAGCCAAATGTAGAGTATATTGAAGGTTTATCACCAGCTATTTCAATAGACCAGAAGACTACTTCAAAGAATCCACGTTCTACAGTTGGAACAGTAACAGAAATATATGATTATTTGAGATTATTATTTGCAAGAGTAGGTGATGTGTATTGTCCTACTTGTGGTGAAAAAATAAGTCAAATGACTATTCAAGAAATAGTTGATAAAATGCTAGATTTTCCAGATAGAACTAAGCTACAAATACTTTCACCAATTGTTAGAGGTCAAAAAGGTACACATAAAAAGGTCTTAGATAATATTAAAAAAGAAGGATTTGTAAGAGTTAGAGTTGATGGCGAAAACTATGAAGTAAGTGATGATATTGTTTTAACTAAAAACCAAAAACACAGTATAGAAGTAGTAGTAGATAGAATAGTAGTTAAAGATGGAATAGAATCTAGACTTGCAGATTCAATTGAAACTGCGGTTAAACTATCTGATGGTCTTGTAATAGCTCAGATAATAGATGGAGAAGAGATTCTTTTCTCAACTAAATTTGCATGTCCAGAACATGGAATTGGTATAGAAGAATTATCTCCAAGAATGTTTTCATTTAATGCTCCCTTTGGTGCTTGTGATGTTTGTAATGGTCTTGGAGAAAGTAAAGAAGTTGACCCAGAACTAGTTGTACCAAATAAAGATTTATCAATAAAACAAGGTGCAGTGGCTGCATGGGGTTCAACAGGTGTCAACGACGATACTTATTATAGCAAAATGATAAAAAGTTTAGCAGAGCATTTTAATGTATCTTTGACAACTCCATTTAAAGATTTACCAGAAGGTTTTGTTCAAGAGTTACTTTATGGTAAGGATAATATAATGGTGGAGTTTGTTTATGAATCAAAATTTGGAGGAACTAGAAATTATAAATCATATTTTGAAGGCGTAGTAGTAAACTTAGAGAGAAGATACAAAGAAACTAACTCAGAGTATATGAGAGATAAAATTGAAGAGTATATGGCAGAAAGACCTTGTCCAAAATGTAAGGGATTGAGACTTAAAAAAGAGGTTTTATCTGTTTTAGTTGATGGAAAAAATATAATGGAAGTAACAAACTTATCTGTTAATGAATTGATAGATTTTATGGAAAATATAACTCTTACAGAAAAGCAAAGATTTATAGCTCATGAGATTATAAAAGAGATAAAGGGAAGAGCTAAGTTTTTAAGAGATGTTGGTCTTGATTATTTGAATTTATCAAGAAAAGCTGGAACACTTTCAGGAGGAGAAGCACAACGTATAAGGTTAGCAACTCAAATAGGTTCAGCATTAGTTGGAGTGTTATATGTGCTTGATGAGCCAAGTATAGGTCTTCATCAAAGAGATAATGACAGACTTATAGGCACTCTTAGACATCTAACAGATTTAGGAAATACTTTAATTGTCGTAGAACATGATGAAGATACAATGAGAGAAGCTGATTATGTCATAGATATTGGTCCTGGTGCAGGTATACATGGTGGTGAGATAGTTGCACAAGGGACTTTAGATGAAATAATAGAAAATGAAAACTCAATAACAGGTCAGTATTTAAGTGGAAAAAAACAAATATTAGTTCCTGAGACTACTAGAGAAGGAAATGGAAGTTTTATAGAAGTAGTCAAAGCATCAGAAAATAACCTAAAAAATATTGATGTAAAATTGCCATTAGGTAAGTTTACATGTATAACAGGTGTTTCAGGTTCTGGGAAAAGTACACTAATAAATGACATACTTTATAAAGGTGTTGCAAGTAAAGTAAATAGACTTAAACAAAGAGCTGGTAAGCACAAAGAAATAAAAGGAATTGAAAATATAGATAAGGTTATAAATATTGACCAAAGTCCAATTGGAAGAACACCTCGTTCAAATCCAGCCACTTATACAGGGGTATTTGACTTTATAAGGGATATCTTTGCAGCTACTAATGAAGCGAAAGCAAGAGGCTATAAAAAAGGAAGATTTAGTTTTAATGTAAAAGGTGGTAGATGTGAAGCTTGTAAAGGTGATGGAATAATAAAAATAGAGATGCACTTTCTACCAGATGTATATGTTCCTTGTGAAGTTTGCAAGGGTGAAAGATACAATAGGGAAACATTACAAGTAAAATACAAAGATAAAACTATATCTGATATACTAGATATGAATGTAGAAGAAGCTGTTGAGTTTTTTGAAAATATACCAAACATAAAAAGAAAGCTAGATACATTAATGGATGTAGGTCTTTCATATATTAAATTGGGACAGCCTTCAACTCAATTGTCTGGAGGAGAAGCACAACGTATAAAATTAGCATCAGAACTTAGTAAAAGACCAACAGGAAAGACTTTATATATATTAGATGAACCTACTACAGGACTTCATATGGCAGATGTAGATAAGTTAATTCACGTATTACAAAGATTAGCAGATACAGGAAATACAATTATAGTCATAGAACATAATCTAGATGTTATAAAGACTTGTGATTATGTAATAGACTTAGGGCCAGAGGGTGGAGATAAAGGTGGAACTATAGTTGCAACTGGAACACCAGAAGAAGTATCTAAAGTTGAAGGTTCTTATACAGGGCAATTTTTAAAGAAATATTTCTCTTAGGTTATACAAACTGTGTAAAATTTTAGCTGTAAATATATAAAAATAAATTGTAGATAATTACCAAACATAAAGTCCATATTGTTCTTCGTATTTGAGATTGCTTTTAAATCAATTATAGAAGATGATATGGACTTTAACTTGTGTATAGTGCTGGAAATTGAATAACTTTTTAATTTTCATATTTTAGGGTATAATTTTAATATAAAATTTAATGTTTTGGAGGACGAGATGTTTGATATACAAGACCACTTAAAAAAATTACCTTCTGAGCCTGGTGTATATTTAATGAAGGATAAATACAACCACATAATATATGTGGGAAAAGCTATATCTCTAAAAAATAGAGTAAGGCAGTATTTTCAATCTTCAAAAAACCATACATCTAAAGTCAAATCTATGGTTAAGAATATATATAAATTTGAATATATTATAACGGATTCAGAGTTGGAAGCATTAATACTTGAATGTAATTTAATAAAAAGATATAGACCAAAGTATAATGTGCTACTTAGGGATGATAAAACTTACCCATATATTAAAGTAACTACAAATGAAGATTATCCAAGAATTTTAAAGGTTAGAAGAGTGCTTAAAGATAAAGCAAAGTATTTTGGACCATATACCAATATAACTGCGGTAAATGATACTTTAGACCTTATAAATAGTACCTATCCAATAAGAAGCTGTAAAATAGATATAGAAAAAGCAATAAAAAATAAAACAAGACCTTGTCTAAACTTACACATAAATAAATGCGTGGGGCCTTGTACAGGAAATGTATCTAAAGAAGAATATGGAAAGATGATAGAAGAAATTATAATGTGTCTATCTGGGAAAGAAGAAAAGTTGATGGAGCTCTTAAAAGAAAAGATGAATGAGAGTTCTATGAATTTTAGATTTGAAGAAGCAGCTATATATAGAGATAAAATAAAGGGTCTTGAAGAAATGATACAAAAACAAAAAATAGATGCTACTGTAACCGATTTAAATCAGGATGTAGTTGCCATGGCAAGAGCTCATAATGAAGCCTGTGTACAAGTATTTTTTATTAGAAATGGTAAGATTGTTGGGAGAGAACACTTTATCCTAGAAGGGGTAATGGATAGTCCAAGAGCTTCTATATTAAGTTCATTTGTAAAACAATTTTACAATGAGCAAGAGTATATACCTAAAGAACTAATTATAGAAGATGAGATAGAAGACAGTTCTATATTAGAAGAATGGCTATCGTCTAAAAAAGGACAAAAAGTAACAATAAGAGTACCACAAAAAGGAGAGAAAAAAAGTCTAGTTGAAATGGTTAGAAAAAATGCAGTAGAGTACCTTGAAAAATTTTCTGATATGAACAAAAGAAAATATGAAAAAAGTATTGGAGCATTAGAAGAATTAAAACGATTGTTAAACTTAGAAAAATTGCCGATAAGAATAGAGTCTTTTGATATATCAAATATACAAGGAGTAGATTCAATTGGTTCTATGGTAGTCTATACAAATGCTAAAAAAGATAAAAAAGAGTATAGAAGATATAAAATAAAAACGGTTATTGGACCTAATGATTATGATTCTATGGCTGAAATTGTAGATAGAAGATTGAAACATGGGAATTTACCTGACCTTATATTGTTGGATGGAGGAAAGGGACAGGTTAGTGCTGTAAAAAAAGTATTAGAACTTAATGATGTAGACATAGCACTTTGGGGAATGTATAAAGACGATAAGCATAGAACTAAAGGGTTAATATGTAAAGAAAAAGAAATCGAGTTGGATAAAACAACTAGTTTATATAGATTTATTGCTAGTATACAAGAAGAAGTTCATAATTATGCAATAACATATCATAGAAGTCTAAGAAATAAAGCTTTGACAAAATCTATCTTAGATGATATACAAGGGATAGGTGAAAAAAGGAAAAAAGCACTACTGAGTCATTTTAAAGATGTAGAAGCTATAAAAGAAGCTACCTTTGAAGAACTTTTAGAAGTGGAAGGAATGAATAAAAGCATTGCAGAGAATGTTTATAATTTTTTTAGGAAGGAAGAAAATTAATGGAAACTAGCAATAAAGTATCAATAAGAGAAATAATAAAAGATTTAAAACTTAAAGTAGTATACATGCCTGATGATGTAGATTATTATGTCTACTCTCAAGATATAAATAGACCAGGTTTACAATTTGCAGGGTATTTTGATTACTTTGCATATGAGAGAATACAAATAGTTGGAAAGACAGAATATAATTTCTTTGGATTAATGGATAATGAAATTAGAGAAGAGGTACTAAATAGATTTTTTTCATATGAAATACCAGCTTTAATAATTTCTAGAGATTTAGAAATAAAGCCAGATGTAATAGAAAAGGCTAAAAAGTATAAGAGAATACTCTTAAGTACAAACAGAAATACAACTAGACTTATAAATAGATTATCAAATTATTTAGATAATAAGTTAGCACCACATACAACGATTCATGGAGTTTTAGTTGATATTTATGGTATAGGTGTTTTGATAAAGGGAGAGAGTAGTATAGGAAAGTCAGAAACAGCATTAGAATTAATTCAGAGAGGTAATAGATTAGTTGCAGATGATGCTGTAGAAATAAGAAAACTAGATGAAAGTATGTTGATGGGTCAGTCTCCTGAATTAATAAGACATTTCCTAGAGATAAGAGGAATAGGTATAATAGATGTCAGAAGCCTATACGGTGTAGGAGCTATCAAAAATTCTAAAATGATAGATTTAGTAGTACATTTAGAAGCTTGGGATGAAAATAAGTACTATGATAGACTTGGATTAGATAAAGAATATGAAGAAATACTTGGTGTTAATGTAGAGAAGTTAGTTGTTCCTGTCAAGCCTGGAAGAAATACTGCTATGATACTAGAAGTAGCAGCAATGAATTTTAGACAAAGAGGAATGGGGTATGATGCAGCTCAAGAATTTACTAAGAAACTATCAAAACTGATTGATACTAAATAATAGAAAATGTATATAAAATAAAGTTGTATAGAATATTTATAAAATATATATTATATAAACCGAGTTTAAATTAACGTTTAAAGTTATTAGATTAAATTTAATACTATATTTAAATTTATTATATGATAAGGAAGTTGGAGTCTTTATGGGAATAAACTATTTTAGTAAGCTTTTAGAAAGTACTACTGAAAAAGAATTGCTCTTAAATAAAAAATCAAATAATGTAAGTACAGCTAGGTTAATATCTTTTTTAATATTGATAGCAGGATTTGCTATTGGATTTTACAATAAAAATACAATAGGTATTTTTGTTGGAATTGTGGCATTGATTCTATTTATTTCACTTTTAGTTATTCATAATAAAATAAAAGATGAAGAATCGTATTTTAAGAGTAAGGGTAAAGTGCTAGATAAGTATGTTAAAAGATTTGGTGATGAGTGGAAAGAGTTCAAAATAGATGGCAAAGAGTATATACAAGAAGAAAATTCACAAGCAAAAGATTTAGACCTATTTGGAAGAGCATCACTATATCAGTATATTTGTGTGGCTAATACATCCTATGGAAAGCAGTCTTTAGCTAAGTCTTTATGGAATGAAAATCCAGACGATAAGATAATCTTAGAAAGACAAACAGCAGTAAAAGAGCTCTTATCAAAACAGGATTTTTCTATTCATATTCAGACATTAAGTAATATAATTGGTAAAGAGCAAAAAACCAACTCTGATGGAAGCATAGAGTCATTTATAGAGTATGGAGAAGATAAAAATGTATATATACCTAAGTGGATGCATATTTTTACTTGGGGTTTACCTACTGCAACAATACTATCTTTTATATTTTTTATATTAGGTTTTTTGCCTGTGTTACCTGTTTTTTTACTTTTTGTACTTCAGTTAGGATTTGGAGGTTTTGGACATACAAAGCTTATGCAGACCTTATCTCCATTATTCTCGTTTAGTAGAAGTATACAAGTATATGAAAAAATGTTTGAAGTTTTAGAGAAAGAGACATTCGAAAGCCCATATTTAAAAGAATTACAAGCAAAACTTTCTAAAGGTAATGGTGTTTCAAAAGGTATTAAACAATTGAACTCAATAGGTAATGCCGTAAACCTAAGATATAATCAAATAGTGTATATAGTTGCTTGTGGTGTTCTTATGTGGAATTATCACTGTGCAGAATCTCTAGAAAGATGGAAAGGTGTATATGGAAATCAAATTAGAGGATGGCTTGAATCTATTGGAGAGTTTGAAGCTTTAATAAGTTTAACTATTATTGGTCAAGTAAAGGAAAATACATGCTTTCCAATAATAAAAAATGAAAGTATTCCAAGGTTAGAAGTTGAAGAAGTATATCATCCATTAATAGCAGAGAAAAGTGTTGTAGCAAACTCAATAAAATTAAATTCTCAAACCTGCATCATTACAGGTTCAAATATGTCAGGGAAGACGACCTTTTTAAGAAGTATTGGTGTAAACCTAGTATTGGCGTATGCAGGTGCTCCTGTATGTGCTAAAAGTTTTGATGCAACAGGTATGGCTATATTTACATCTATGAGAATACAAGATGATGTAAGTCAAGGGATATCAACTTTTTATGCTGAAATTCTCAGAATAAAATCAATGATTCAATATAGCATAAAAGAATTACCTATGTTGGTTTTAGTTGATGAGATTTTTAAAGGAACTAACTCTGCTGATAGAATTATTGGAGCAAGTGAGGCAGTAAAGAAACTATCAAAGTCATGGGTTATAAGTATGGTTACAACACATGATTTTGAGTTATGTGACCTTTCAAGTGGTGGAGATGTAGAGATTGTAAACTACCATTTTTCAGAGTACTATGTTGATGATAAAATCTATTTTGACTATACCATAAAAGATGGAAGATGTAAGACTACAAATGCAAAACAGCTTATGAAAATGGCAGGAATACTTTAACCAAGATAAGTGTAGAAAAGTAGGTTATCTATGATTAAATTAGAAAGGATTGTATAAAGTACTTAAAAGCACTTTATACAATCCTTTTATTTGAGAATATTTTAGTTTTTTAATTTATTAAAATTTATTTAGCTTCTTCACAAGCACATTCTTTTGGACATTCTTCATAAATACAACTCTTATCAAAGTAATGAGTATGAAGGTATTTATGAGCTACATCGCTATTTGGATCTCCAAAGAAGTCTTTATAAATAGCTTGTAAGTCAGGATTTTCATGAGACTTACGAATAGCCTTGTTTCTATCTATTTCATATAATGCATTTGCACGTCTATCAATTATTTCAGTATTACCATGATGGTAAGGTTGACCAGCTCCTCCAACACATCCACCAGGACATGCCATAACTTCTATGATATGGTACTTACACTCTCCACTTCTAACCTTATCCATCATCTTTCTAGCATTTTTAAGTGTATTTACAATACATACATTAACTGTAGTTCCATCAACATCTATACTTGCTTCTCTGATTCCCTTAAGCCCTCTAACATTAGTAAAGTTTACATTATCTAAAGTTTTGTTAGTTATCTTTTCATATGAAGTACGTAGAGCAGCTTCTAAAACTCCACCACTTGCTCCAAATATAGAAGCAGCGCCAGTAGATTTTCCTAATGGATTGTCAAAATCCTGGTCTTGAAGATTAGGTAAATCGATAGCAGCTTCTTTTATCATCTTAGCTAGCTCTCTAGTAGTTATAGAAAGGTCAACATCTAATATTCCAGATTCACTTAATTCTTCTCTTGAAGCTTCATACTTCTTAGCTACACAAGGCATTACAGATACAACATAAAGGTCATCTGGATTAATTCCTAGTATTTTAGGTGCATAGTAGTTCTTAGCTATAGAACCAAACATACCTTGAGGAGATTTACAGCTAGATGCTAGATTTAATTGGTCTGGATAATTGTGTTCTAAGAAGTTTACCCATGCAGGGCAACAACTTGTTAATATAGGTAGATTTTCACCTTTTTGAATTCTTTCTATAAATTCAGTAGCTTCTTCCATTATAGTGAAGTCTGCACCGAAGTTTGTATCAAATACATGCTCAAATCCAAGTGCTTTTAAAGCAGCAACCATTTTTCCTGTAGATATTGAACCTGGCTCTAATCCAAACTCTTCACCAATAGCAACTCTTACAGCAGGAGCAACTTGTACTACTATAGTTTTTTCTTTTTTATTTAAAACATCCCATAGTTTAGGCACATTATCTACTTCTGTTAATGCTCCAGTTGGACAGACAGATATACATTGGCCACAGAATGTACACTCTGTTTCAACCATATCAGCGTTGAAAAATGTGCTAACTAAAGTATTAAATCCACGATTAACTCCAGATAATGCTCCTACTGTTTGGATATCATTACATACAGTTTCACATCTTCTGCATAATATACATTTAGAATGGTCTTTAACTAAAGATTTAGTAGAGGTATCTTTACCTGCAAAAGACTTAGAACCTTGATATCTTATCTTTCTTACTCCTAAATCAGCAGCTATAGTTTGTAATTCACAGTCTCCATTTTTTTCACATATAAAACAATCTTGTGGATGGTCTGATAATAGTAATTCAACAATAGTTCTACGAGCATTTAATGCTCTAGCGCTATTAGTTTGAACTCTCATACCTTCCTTTATAACTGTTCCACAAGCTGGAACTAAACCTCTCTCTGTCTCAACCATACAAACACGACAAGAAGCACAAGTGTCAAGCTTATCTATTTCATTCATATGTAAATGACAAAGGTTATGTATTTTTATATTTATTAGTTTTGCAGCATCTAAGATAGAAGTTCCACTAGGTGCTGAAACATGTTTGCCATTGATAGTTAAATTAACTAAACTCATTGTTATTCCTCCTCCAAATAAGTTATTTCTTGATTATAGCATTAAATGTACAATTATCTATACAAGCACCACATTTTAGACACTTAGAAGTATCTATTGCATGTTGTTCTTTAACAGAACCTGTTATACAACCAGCAGGACACACTCTAGAACATTTTGTACAACCCTTACAAGCATCTGTTATGAAGTAAGAAAGTAAGTTTTGACATTTGCCAGCAGGACATTTCTTATCTACAACATGAGCTATATACTCATCTTTAAAATATTGAAGAGTACTTAAAACAGGGTTTGGAGCAGCTTTACCAAGACCACATAATGAAGCAGTTTGTATAGTTTCAGCAAGGTTTTCTAGGTCGTCTAAATCTTGTAGAGTACCATTACCTTCTGTAATTTTAGTTAATATTTCTAATAATCTTGTAGTACCTATACGACAAGGTGTACATTTACCACAAGATTCTTCAACAGTAAACTCAAGGAAGAATTTGGCTATATCTACCATACAGTCAGATTCATCAAGAACAAGCATACCACCAGAGCCCATCATTGAGCCTATAGAGCTTAATGAACCAAAGTCTATAGGTATATCTAAATGCTCAGTTGGTATACATCCACCAGATGGTCCACCTGTTTGAACTGCCTTGAAGTTCTTACCTTCAGGAATTCCTCCACCAATTTCAAATACAATATCTCTTAAAGTAGTACCCATTGCAACCTCAACAAGACCTACATTTTCTACTTTTCCACCAAGAGCAAAAACTTTAGTACCACTAGAATCATCAGTACCTAAGTTAGCAAACCAGTCTCCACCCTTAAGTATGATTGCTGGAATATTAGCAAAAGTTTCAACATTGTTTAAGCAAGTAGGAGATTTCCATAATCCACTCTTAGAAGAACTATAAGTCTTCATTCTAGGTTCACCACGTCTACCTTCAATTGAATGCATTAAAGCTGTACCTTCACCACAAACGAAAGCTCCTGCACCATATTTTAATTCTAATTTGAAGTTAAATCCAGTACCTAAAATATTTTCACCAAGTAAGCCATGTGCTTCAGCTTGAGCTATAGCTACTTTTAGTCTTTCTATAGATTTTGGATATTCAGCTCTTATATATATGTATCCTGTATCAGAACCTATAGCATATCCACATATTGCCATAGCTTCTAGTACACTATGAGGGTCTCCTTCAAGTACAGATCTATCCATGAATGCACCAGGGTCTCCTTCATCAGCATTACAGACAACGAATTTTTTATCAGTTGGGCCAGCAGGATTCTTTGAAGCAGCTTCCCATTTAGAACCTGTAGGGAATCCAGCTCCTCCTCTACCACGAAGACCAGAAGTCTTTACTTCTGCAATAACTTCTTGAGGAGTAAGAGATGTTAAACATTTACCTAGAGCTAAATAACCATCATTAGCAATATAATCCTCTAAACTATCTGGGTCTATAAGCCCACAATTCTTTAGAGCTATACGTAATTGTTTTTTGTAGAAAGACATTTCTTCTTGTGCTTCTACTTTTTTACTTAAAGATTCTTCTTCATATAATAATTCCTCAACAACTGTATTTCTAATTAAGTGATTTTGAACTATCTTTTCAGCATCAGATGGTTCAACTTTCACATAGAAAACGTTATCAGGATAAACTTTTACGATAGGACCTTGAGCACAGAAACCAAAACAACCTGTTAAGCGAACATCAACTTTGTCTTGTATTCCTGATTTTTTTATTTCATTTTCTAACTCACTAACTATTTCCATACTGTTTGAAGATGTACATCCAGTATCACAACAAACAAGTAATTCTCTTCTTAATACATTTTCCTTAGAATAATTTTTTCTTAGGCTAAGACTAGGTTTTAGCTCATCAGCTAAAACTTTTAATTCATCAAATGAATTTACTTTACGCATTATTTATTCACCCCTCTTAACAATTCAATTCTAATTCTCTATAAGTATCTAATATTTCGCTTACTTGATCTGGTTTTACTTTACCATAAACTTTACCATTTACAGTAACAACTGGAGCTAAACCACATGCCCCCAAACATCTTAAACCTTCTAAAGAAAATTTAAAATCACTAGTAGTTTCTCCAACTTTTATACCAAGCTGTTTTTCAAAAGCACTTAATATCTTATCAGCACCTTTTACAAAACATACAGTACCTAGACAGACACTTATTTTATACTTACCTACAGGTTCTGTAGTGAAATAAGAATAGAATGTAACAACCCCATATACCTTTGCAGGAGCTACTCCAAGTCTTTTAGCAACATGAAGTTGTACTTCTTTTGGAAGATATCCAAATATACCTTGAGCTTCATGTAGAACTTGTATCAAAGCACCTTCTTTTGTTGCAAGAGAGTCAATAAATATATCTAATTCGTCAAATAACTGCTTGTTGTGTGAAATAAAATCGCACATAACAAATCCCCCTTTTCTTTTTAAAGTTATTATTTTTCATAAAATAATTAACCATGCGTTGACACCAATATTATGTTGGTGAACAAAACCAAAACAATAAAGAAAGAATAATATACAACAATTTCTTTATTCATAAAAACAATGCAAAAAAGTTACCTATTAAAAAAAAACTATACTAGTCTATTATAATATAAAATAATTCAGAATAGTTAAAAAAAATAAAAAAAATGGACTGAATTCAATAAAAAAAAAATAATACATATAAAAAACTTTAAAAAATAAACCAAAAGGTAAAATTTTTATAAAATAAAAGATTTATAAAACTGATGATAATAGTCGAGAAATTGATTCCTTGATTTTTATATAAGTAGACCTAGAATTATATACATCTAATGTTATTTCTTTTGAATCTAAAATATCATTTTCAAATATAACTCTTTGCTCTAGTGCTTTTTTTGAAGAGTACATAAAGGCATTTACTTCAAAATTAAGCTCAAAGCTTCTTATATCCATATTAGCTGTTCCTATAGAACATATAGAGTCATCTATAACTATTGTCTTAGCATGTAAAAATGCATTTTCACCATAAGTGTAGATTTTAGCTCCAAATTTTAAAAGTTCTCCAGCATATGAATATGATGCCCAGTATACAAAAGGATGGTCAGGTTTAGAAGGAATCATAATTCTTACATCAACACCAGATAAGCAAGCTATTTTTAAAGTATCTATAAATGTTGAGTCAAGTATTAAATAAGGACTCTGTATATATATATACTTTCTAGCTTTCTGAATCATTTTAAGGTAACCATATTTAATTTCATCGAGCTCTGATATATCTGGACCACTTGATACTATTTGAATCCCAATATTTTCAGAAGGACAATCAGAAGGTGTTTTACTTTCTGCGAAGTACTTTTCTAAATCTAAATCTTCTTTAGTTGTATATCTCCAATCAAGGATAAATCTCATATTTAGGTCAATTACACAATCACCAGTAAGTTTAGTATGTGTATCTCTCCATAGACCAAATTTTGGATTTCTACCTAGATATTCGTCTCCAACATTGTATCCACCTACAAATCCTACTTTTCCATCAATGACAACAATTTTTCGGTGGTTTCTGTAGTTTAAGTTAAAGTTTACAATTTTTAAGAATGATGGAAAGAAACTTCCAACTTTAACACCACTTTCTTTTAATCTAGAAAGTGTACTATTTTTTAGTGTTCTACCACCGACGGCGTCAAATAAAAGTCTTACTTCTACACCTTCTTTGGCCTTATCTACTAGAATGTCAATTATTTCAGTTCCAATTTTGTCATCTTTGAAAATGTAAAACTGTATATTTATATATTTCTTTGCTTTCTTAAGTTCTTCAAGAAGAGTGTTAAAAAATTGACTAGACTCAGCGTAAATCCACACATCATTATTATTGGTATAATGAGCATTATTTGAATTAGCTAATGCATAAATCATATCCTTATGTTGATGTATTTCTGAATCAATTTCAGATGTAGATTGTAATTTAACTTGAGTATCTAGTATATTGCTTTTGATTATCTTATCGTCCTTTTCTTTTACTCTAAACATATTGTTTTTTGAAATATTTCTACCAAAAGCCATATAAAGTATAAATCCAAGAGCTGGTATTAATACTAATATAAGAAGCCATGTTAGAGTTGTGTTTATATTTCTCTTTTCTCTAAAAATGAGATTTAGTATAACCATGAAATTAATTACATATATTGTAGTAACTGCTATTTCATATATTGACATTTCGAAAAATGATATATTAAACATAAAATTTCCTCCTTTTGGGTATTTAGTAAAATCAGTAATTATATATAATAACTCGAACATATATCTATTATATATAATACCTCAATAATAAAAAAGTAAAATAAATAATCAAAAGGTAAATTTTTCAATTTAAATATAATTATTTCGAAATTAACAAAGTTAGTATATAATAAATAATATAATTATATAAACATAAGTATATATAAGCATATAGAATATTTTTTATATTAATAAAATTTATTATATATCATATTGTTATTATATAATTATTGCCATAAAAAGACAAGGAAAAGTATAATTTTTAAGGGGGAAGGATTTATGAGTAAAGGATTCTTGACACCTGGGGAAACTGCACAAGCAACTATAAGTGCAGGCATTAAAAAAGCGAATATTTCAACACAAAATGCAATTTTATTAGGTTTATTTGGAGGAGCATTTATAGGTTTTGGGGGATTGGGGAGTATAATAGTTAGCCAGACTTTTGGTAAGATAGACCCAGGAATAGCTAGTTTTTTAAGTGCTATGGTCTTTCCAGTAGGTCTTATGCTTGTAGTGGTAGCAGGAGCAGAGTTATTCACTGGAAATACTTTAATGTTTATTCCGCTTATGGACAAAAAAATAACATTGGGAAAAATGCTAAGAAACTGGGGACTAGTTTATTTTGCCAATCTAGTAGGTTCACTACTTTTAGTGGCACTTGTATACTATTCTTCTACATTAACAGGGGATGCAGCTACAAAAGCCATAGCTGTAGCAGAAGCTAAAGTTAATTCAACGATAGTTTCAATGTTTTTAAAAGCAATACTTTGTAACATTTTAGTAGTTTTAGCTGTATGGATGGCTACAGCATCTCAAGATATAGTATCTAAGTTAGCTTCATGTTGGACAGTAATAATGTTATTTGTTTTATGTGGATTCCAACATAGTGTTGCAAATATGTTTTTTATACCAATGGGAATGGCATTAGGAGCAGATATTACTATGGTTCAATTAATAACTAATTTGGTATTTGTAACGCTTGGAAATGTAGTTGGAGGTTCTATAATAGTTGGAGGAATTTATTATCTTTGCTATGTGAAAAATAGTTAGATAAATAATACGAATTAAATAGCCTTTTAAAGCATTGATATCAGCGATATTGATGCTTTTTTTAAATTATTTATGTTCTTTTATATGTTGTTATTTTTTTTTTTTTACTTTATTATATATTTATTGAATATAGTTTGGAATTAAAAAACTTAAAAATATGAAATCTGTATGATAAGCAAAATCATATATTATTGAATATAGTTAATACTATACATTAATATAATTTAGATAATACTGACAACTGAAGTTTAGTATAATTTGGGAGGAAATGCAATGAATAATCAAGATATATATGAAAATTTATTAAATATATTAAGCAAAGATGATATAAAAATAGATGAACCTATGAAAAAACATATCTCATTTAGAGTTGGAGGTCCAGCAGATATATTGGTTAGACCTAGAACTGAAGAACAGCTAAAAAGTGTACTTCAGTTAGTGAAAAAAGAATCTATTCCATATTTAATAATTGGAAATGGTTCAAATATTCTAATTAAAGATGGTGGAATAAGAGGCATAGTAATAGAACTTGCAGATAACTTTAATTCTTATGAGATAAAGGGTACTAAAATAATTGCTCAGTCAGGAGCTTTATTATCTGTTTTAGGTAAAGCTCTACAAAAACAAGAACTAAAAGGATTTGAGTTTGCCTCAGGTATACCTGGAACATTAGGTGGAGCATTAGCCATGAATGCAGGAGCATATGGTGGTGAAATGAAAGATATAGTAAAATCAGTAAGATTAATAGATATGGAAGGAAATATCTTTGAACTGTCAAATGAACAGATGGAATTTGGGTATAGAAAAAGTATAATAGCGAAAAATGGATATATAGCTTTATCAGCAGAAATAGATTTGCAAAAAGGAAATTATGATGAAATAAAAAGTTTAATGGATGATTTAACAACAAGAAGAACAACTAAGCAACCATTAAATTTTGCTAGTGCAGGAAGTACATTTAAAAGACCAACAGGATATTTTGCAGGTAAGTTAATAGAAGAAACTGGATTAAGAGGACTTACTTTGAGAGGTGCTCAAGTATCTGAGAAGCATTGTGGATTTGTGGTTAATTTAGGAGAAGCAAGTGCTAAAGATATTTTAGATTTAATATATGTTATAAAAAGTGCTGTATATGCCAAGTTTGGGGTTATGTTGGAAGAAGAAGTCAAAATACTTGGAGAGGATTAACAAATGAAGATATTGGCTGATTATCATACACATACATTATATAGTCATGGTAAGGGAACTATTGAAGATAATGTAAAGGTGGCCATTGCTAAAGGGATAAAGACAATAGGAATATCAGACCATAGTTATAAGCATATTGCATATGGTGTAAAGACGAAAGATATTCATAAAATGAGAGAAGACGTAAATTCTTTGAATGATAAATATAGTGATATAAATATACTTTTGGGTATGGAGTGTAACATATTAGATGATAAAGGTAATATAGACATGGATGACAAATTTTTTAAAGAACTTGACTATATCATGGCTGGATACCATTTTGGTTCTACTCCTACATCATTTGGAAGTTTATTAAATCATTGTAATAACTATATTTTTAAAACTGAAAAAGCAAAAGAGTATAATACAAAAGCTGTAATAAATGCTATGAATAATAATGATATTTTTGTAATTACACATCCTGGTGATAAAGGTGATGTATATATAGAAGAAGTAGCAAAGGTAGCAAAAAAGACAGATACGAGGCTTGAAATAAATAGTAGCCATTCTTTTTTAAATGTAAAACAAATAAACGAAATAAAAGAAATAGGAAATAAATTTATAATAGGGTCAGATGCACATTGCCCAGAAAGAGTGGGTGATTTTAAACGAGCTATGAAAGCTGTATATGATTCAAATATGGATATATCATTAGTAGAAAATATTATAGTGTAATAAACAAAAGATAAAAGTGTAATAGACTGAAGATAAAAAGGAGGAGTTAGCAATGAAATTTGTTATAGTTACAGGTCTTTCAGGGTCTGGAAAAAGTGAAACAATGAGAGCTTTAGAGGATATGGGATTTTATTGTGTAGATAATCTACCTCCTGCTTTGATAACTAAATTTGCAGAATTATGTTATCAACCAAACTCAAGTATTGATAAAGTTGCTTTAGGTATAGATATAAGAGGAAGAAAGTTTTTTGAAGCTCTTCATGAGAGTTTAAACTACTTGGAAAAAGAAAATTATGAATATGAAATGGTGTATTTAGATTGTAATGATGATGTATTGTTAAAGAGATATAAAATGACAAGGAGAAATCACCCATTGGCGAAAGACATGCAAATTCCAGAAGGTATAAAAATGGAAAGAAAAATAATGGAGCCTTTAAAGGGATTTTCTACATGCATAATTGACACAACTAATATGAAACCGAAAGACCTTAAGGAAGAAATAAAGAAAATATACTCTTCTGGTGAAGAGAATCCTAATCTAACTATATCTGTAGTATCTTTTGGATTTAAACATGGTATACTTGCTGACGCAGATTTAGTATTCGATGTAAGATTTCTTCCTAATCCATATTATATTGAAGAATTGAGATCTAAAACTGGTGATGATAAAGAAGTCAGAGATTATGTCATGAATTCTAAAATTAGTGAAGAATTTTATGTGAAGCTTTTAGATATGATTCATTTCTTAGTACCTCAATATATAGAAGAAGGAAAACAACATCTAGTAATTGGTGTTGGATGTACAGGTGGAAGACATAGGTCAGTTACTATAACAAATCTTATAGCGGAGGATTTATCTAATAAAGGATATAGAGTTGTAAAAAAACACAGAGACTCTATGTTACGATAATGGAGGCAAACATGGCTAAATTACTTATTATTGTAGGAATTTTAGGTTGGATTGCATTAATTGTATCGTTATTTATATATAAGAAAGCAAAAAATGAAAAAGTAAGGTTATTTCAGAGGTCTGTTATCGAAAATAGAGACCCCAATGTAGTAGTAATAGGTGGAGGAACTGGTCAATCAGTGTTTCTGAGGGGGCTTAAACACTCTACACAGAATATAACTGCGATTGTTACTGTTGCTGATGATGGTGGAGGTTCAGGAGTATTAAGAGAAGACTTAGGAATGCTTCCACCAGGAGATATAAGAAATTGCTTATTAGCACTTGCAAATATAGAACCAACTATGAATGAAGTTATGCAATATAGGTTTACAGAAGGACTTTTAAAAGGTCAAAGTTTTGGAAATCTATTTTTAGCTGCTATGAATGGATTATATGGAAACTTTGAAAAAGCTGTGTATAAATTAAGTGAGATTTTTGCTATAACAGGTAGGGTTTTGCCAGTAACACTAGAAGATGTAAACTTAGTTGCTAAATTAAAAAATGGTGAAATAGTAAATGGTGAATCTAGTATACCTGAAGAATCAAAGAATCAAAAAAGTTCTATTGATGAAATTTTCTTAAATCCTAAAGATGTTAAACCATTAGGAGATGTTATTGCATCTATTTATGATGCTGATATTATAATTATGGGTCCTGGAAGTTTATATACGAGTATAATACCAAATCTACTTGTAGATGGTGTTGTAGACGCCATTAAAGCCTCTTTAGCACCAAAAGTGTATATATCAAATATAATGACTCAGCCAGGGGAAACAGAAGGATATAATGTATTAGAACATGTTAATGCGATAATAAAGCATACTGACAATAATTTGATAGATTATGTGATAGCAAATAACGAAATATTGCCAGAAGGAATGCTTGATTTATATAAACAAGATGGAGCAGAACAGGTTTTACTAGATAAAAAACAAAAAGATAAGTTAAAAGAGATGGGTATAAAAACTGTAGAAAAAAATTTGATTGAAATAAAAAATAATTATATAAGACATGATGCAAAATATATATCTAACATAGTTATTGAGTTAGCCCTAAGTCATAATTACAACAAAAGTTAGTAAAAAAGGATTTTAAAAAAAAGTGTAGAAATCCTTATCATTATGTTAGTTTTAAGGAGTGAACATCGATGAGAGAAGAGGTTAGTGCTGGTGGTGTAGTCCTGTTTGGCAATACAATTCTTTTACTAAGGAAGTTCAATGGAGATTGGGTGCTACCCAAAGGAAAAGTAGAAGAAGGGGAAAATAACCAAGAGGCAGCGTTACGTGAAGTAAGTGAAGAAACTGGAGTAAAAGCAGATATATTGAAATATTTAGGTGAAATACATTATACATTCAAAGAAAACTGGGATGAAAATAGAGCAGTTCATAAAACAGTTTTTTGGTACTTAATGCAAGCGAAAAATATGGATACTATTCCACAAAAAGAGGAAGGCTTTATTGATGCTAAATTTATCCATCTAGATAGAGTGGTAGACCTAGCTAGGTATGATGATGAAAAGGAGATAATAAAGGTTGCCTTACAAGAAATAAAAAAAAGGTTAAAGAAAAATTAGTTAATGGGTGATATATATGTCTTTTTCAACTGAAACCAAAAATGAACTAGCGAGAATTGTATCTGAGAATGAATGTTGTAATATAGCTGAACTGTCAGCTCTAGTTAAATCAGGGGGAAGTATACAAATTGTTGGATATAAAAAACTAAATTTAAAAATAACAACAGAATTAAACTCAATAGCCCGTAAAGTCTTTAAGTTATTAAAAAAGAATTTCAGCATAAATACTACAATTTCTGTAAATAAAAATCAAATGTTAAAGAGAAATAATAGTTATGTGTTAATGGTAACAAGTGAAATGGGTTCAGAAATGTTATTAAAAAAGTTAGGTGTATTGGAAGAAAAAGAGGGATTTTTTACTATAAATAGAGTTCCAGAAAGTTTAGTTAAACATGATGGATGTAAAAGAGCCTTTATAAGAGGAGCTTTTCTTGGTGCAGGTTCTATAAGTGACCCAGAAAAAAACTATCATATGGAATTTGTAACTAACAATGAGGATTTTGCAGATTCATTAAAAGAACTTATAAATTCTTTAGGCTTTAATAGTAAAATTGTGGCTAGAAAAAATAACTATGTTGTTTATCTTAAAGAGAGTGAACAAATATCAGATTTGTTAAGTATTATAGGAGGACACCACGCTCTTTTAAGTCTCCAAAATACTAAAATAGTAAAAGAAATGAGAAACAATGTAAACAGAATAGTAAATTGCGAGACAGCTAACCTTTCTAAAACAGTAAATGCAGCCGTAAGACAAGTAGAAAATATTAGACTAATACAAGAAACTATAGGGATTAGTAGCTTACCAGAAAATTTACAAGAAATAGCCAAGATTAGAATTGAGTATGAAGATATGACTCTCAAGGAACTTGGAGAGATGTTAGATCCGCCAATAGGAAAATCTGGTGTCAATCATAGACTTAGAAAAATAGAAGAAATCGCAACAGACTTGAAAAAAAAATCATTATAATAAATTTGAGGGGACAATCTCAAAATAAGAATTAATTTCAACATATAGGGCTATAGGTGGAAGTTAATTCCTATTTTGAGATAAAAGTCTCTGTTTTTGTTTTAATACGTGTATTTGTGGTAAAATTAAATTTATAAAACAGGAGGTGATTTAATGGAAAAAGATTTTGCTCATCTTCATGTACATACTGAGTATAGTTTACTTGATGGATTTTCGAGGGTGAAAAAACTTATAAAAAGAGCTAAAGAATTAAATATGAGTTCAATTGCTATTACTGACCATGGCTGTATGTTTGGTGTTATAGATTTTTATAAAACAGCTATAGAAGAAGGAATAAAACCAATTATAGGGTGTGAAGTTTATACAGCTGCGCGTGGATTAAGAGATAAAGACCCTAATTATGATAAATATCAAGGACATTTAGTTTTATTAGCTAAGAATATGGAAGGCTATAAAAATTTGATAAAAATAGTCTCGACTTCATATGTAGAAGGCTTTTACTATAAGCCTAGAGTCGATATGGAAGAACTTAGAAAGCATTGTGAAGGGATTATAGCACTTTCTGCATGTCTTGCAGGAGATGTTGCACGTGCTTTGATGAATAGAAATTATGAAAAAGCAAAAAAGTTTGCCATTGATTACAGAGATATATTTGGTGAAGAAAATTTCTTCTTAGAAATTCAAGACCACAATTTACCAGAACAGAGAGAAGTGAATTCTGGTTTGGTGAAATTATCCAAAGAACTTGGTATTCCATTAGTTGCTACTAATGATGTCCACTATGTAAATAAAGAAGATTCAAAAATACATGATGTTCTTATGTGTATTCAAATGGGTAAAACAGTAAATGACCCAAATAGAATGAGATTTGGAAGTGATGAGTTTTATCTGAAATCAAGAGAAGAGATGGAAGAATTATTCCCATATGCACTAGAGGCTATTGATAATACTGTAAAAATAGCTGATATGTGTAATGTAGAGTTTGATTTTAATACTATACATCTTCCTAAATATGATGTACCAGATGGATATACACCAGAAACTTATTTAAGAGAATTGTGTTTTAATGGATTAAAAGAGAGATATGATAATCCTGATAGTGAGATACTAGATAGATTAAATTATGAATTAGACGTAATTGAAAAAATGGGTTATGTGGAATACTTTTTAATAGTTTGGGACTTTATAAATTTTTCTAAAGAAAATAATATTATAGTAGGACCAGGTAGAGGTAGTGCGGCAGGTTCAATAGTAGCATATACACTTAAGATAACTGATATAGACCCAATAAAATATTCTCTCCTATTTGAACGTTTTCTAAATCCAGAACGTATATCTATGCCAGATATAGATATAGATTTTTGCTATGAAAGAAGAGAAGAAGTTATAGACTATGTAAAGCGAAAATATGGTGATGACCATGTTGCACAAATAATAACTTTTGGAACAATGGGTGCAAAAGCTGCAATAAGAGATGTCGGAAGAGTATTAGATATAGGCTACAATAAGGTTGATAAGATAGCCAAAGAAATACCATTTGCTTTAGGAATGACGATAGATAAGGCATTAGATACAAATCCAAACCTTAAGGATTTATATGACCAAGACCCTGAAACAAAAGAGATAATCAATATATCAAAGCAAATAGAGGGAATGTTAAGACATGCTTCCACTCATGCAGCAGGAGTTGTTATATCCAAAAATCCTGTAGACGAGTATGTACCTCTATACAAGCATCAAGATGCAATCACAACTCAATTTACTATGACAACACTTGAAGAACTTGGTCTTTTAAAGATGGACTTTCTTGGATTAAGAACACTTACAGTTATAAGAGATGCACTTGATTTAATAGAAAAGAATAGAACAATAAAAAATTATACTGAAAATATAGATTTTTCAAAGATGGACTATGATGATCCAAAAGTATATGAAATGCTTTCATCTGGAAATACTTTAGGAGTATTCCAGTTAGAAAGTGCTGGTATGAGAAGTTTTATGAAACAGCTGAAGCCAGATAATTTTGAAGATATTGTAGCAGGGATATCTCTATTTAGACCAGGTCCTATGGACTCTATACCAGCATATATAAAAAATAAAAGTAATCCAAAAGATGTAACATACTTACATGAGAAATTAAAACCAATAATGGAAGTTACATATGGATGTTTGGTATATCAAGAACAAGTTATGCAAGTTGTTAGAGATTTAGGTGGATATAGTTATGGTCGTAGTGACTTGGTTAGAAGAGCCATGAGTAAGAAAAAAATGGATGTAATGGAAGAAGAAAGACAATATTTTATTCATGGGAAATTTGATGAAGATGGTAACATAGAAATTGCAGGATGTGTTAGAAATGGTGTAGAAGAGGAAATAGCCAATAAAATATTTGATGATATGATAGATTTTGCTCGTTATGCATTTAATAAGTCACATGCAGCTGCATATGGAGTTTTAGCATATGAGACAGCTTATTTAAAAACATATTATCCTGTTGAGTTTATGGCAGCTTTAATAACTAGTGTTATGGGAAATACTGATAAGGTAGTTGAATATATAAGAGAATGTAAAGCATTAGATATAGATGTGTTACCACCAGACATAAATAAAAGTTTTTCAAAATTCTCGGTTGAAGGTGACAACATAAGGTTTGGCCTGGCTGCTGTAAAAAATGTTGGTGTGAATATAATAAACAATATAATTGATGAAAGAGAGTCTAATGGATTATTTATAGACTTAGTTGATTTAGTTAAGAGATTAGACCAAAAAGATACAAATAAGAGAGTAATAGAAAGTTTAATAAAATGTGGAGCTTTTGATAATATAAGTGAAAATAGAGCTAGTTTGATGGCTGGTTATGAAACTTTACTAGAAAGTGTATCTATGGACAGAAAGAAAAATGTTCAAGGTCAAATTTCATTATTTGATGCTTTTGGAGATAGTGAAGAAGATAGCGACTTTCAACAAATATATAATCTACCTAAAAGACCAGAATATGAAGAAAGAGAAAGACTTAATCTTGAAAAAGAAGTCCTGGGAATGTATGTAAGTGGGCATCCTTTATCGCAATTTGAAAAAGAATTACAAGAAAAAACATCTATAGATAATGGAAAGTTAAATTCATTAAAAGAGGATGAAGAGTCATATATACAAATGAATGAAACAGATGCAATAATGGGTGGGATGATTGTAAATAAAACGATAAAAACCACAAAAAGAAATGAAATTATGGCATTTATTGAGTTGGAAGATTTATATGGTGCAATAGAAATAATAGTTTTTCCTCAGTTATTACAAAAATATAATGTTATTTTGAATGAAGACAATATAATTTATGTAAAAGGAACATTAAGTATAAAAGAAGGCGAAAATGCAAAACTTATAGCTAGAGAAATAAAAGATATAAAAGACAATACTGACTTTGAAGCTAAAAAATATAATTCAGTAAGAACTAAAAATGTACAAAATGTTAAATTAGAAAGTGGTAAAAAACTGTATTTAAAAATAGATAGTATGTCTGACACAGATACAACCTACAGTATTATAGAAATAGCAAAGCAATATCCAGGTAATGACAGTATATACTTATATCCTATGGACGAAAATATAAATGGTAAGCGCAAAGCATATAAAATGACAGGAGTATCGACTTTTATATGTGATGAATTTGTAAACAATTTAGAAAGATTACTTCCTAAGGATAACATAAAGATAAAAGCTTAATTTTTTGGATAAAAATCTAAATATATTATAATAATATGAAAAATATTGTCCGTTTTGTGATATAATATCACAAAATGGACATTTAAGGACATTTAATTTTTTTAGTCTTGATGGGATTGAAAAATGATATAGGGACGAAAAAAGTCCATTAAGATGTGATAAGAATGATTATAATAAAAATTTGACATAAAATCCAAGGAGGTAAAAAATGAAAACTATAGGATTACTAACAAGTGGAGGAGATGCTCCAGGAATGAATGCTGCAATTAGAGCGGTTGTAAGGTCAGCAATATATTATGGATGCAAAGTATATGGAATCAATAGAGGATATAAGGGATTATTAGAAGAAGATTTAACTGAAATGAACTTATCTTCTGTTGGAGATATTATACACAGAGGAGGAACTATACTAAAATCTTCTAGATGTGAAGAATTCAAAACAGAAGAAGGTAGATTAAAGGCAGTAAAAATTCTTAAAAAGTATAAAATTGACTGTTTAGTTGTAATTGGAGGAGACGGTTCATTTACAGGAGCTCAAAAACTTAGTGACTTAGGATTTCCAGCTATAGGTATACCAGGAACTATAGATAATGACTTAGCGTATACAGATTATACTATAGGATTTGATACTGCAATGAATACTATTATAGATGCTATAGGTAAAATAAGAGATACATCATCATCTCATGAAAGAGTTAATATAGTAGAAGTTATGGGAAGACACTGTGGAGATTTAGCTTTATATGCAGGTCTTGCAGGGGGAGCTGAAACTATAATAGTACCAGAAGTAGAGATTAAAGTAGATGAAGTTGCTTTAAGATTAAAGACTACTCAAAAAAGAGGTAAGAGACACAGTATAATCGTGTTGGCAGAAGGAGTTGGAAGTGCTAGCGATTTAGAGAAGGAGCTTAAAAAGGAATCAGGAGCAGACTTAAGAGTAACTGTATTAGGTCATGTTCAAAGAGGAGGAAGCCCAACTGTATTTGATAGAATACTAGCAAGCAGACTTGGTGTAAGAGCTGTAGAATTATTACTAGATGGAAAGTCGGCTAGAGTTGTCGGAATAAAAGAAAACAAAATAATTGACTTAGAAATAAGTGAAGCTTTATCTCAAAAGAAAGTTTTTGATAAAGAAGCTTATGAAATGGCAAAAATATTATCTATATAAATCTTAGTATTTAAAATAAATCTGTGAAATAATATTTCAGGAGGAGCAAATATGTTAAATAATGTAAAGAAAACAAAAATTGTTTGTACGCTAGGGCCAGCGTCACAAAGTGAAGAAGTTTTAACTCAACTTATGCAAAATGGTCTTAATGTGTGCAGATTTAACTTTTCCCATGGTTCACATGAAGAACACAAGGAAAGAATAGATATGGCAAAAAAAGTTAGAGAAAAACTAAATAAACCAGTTGCTATATTATTAGATACTAAAGGTCCAGAAATTAGAACAGGTAATTTTGCAGACCCAGAGGTATCTTTAGAAGAAGGACAAAAATTTACTATAACTATGAAAGATGTTGTAGGAACTAAAGAAATATGTACAGTAAGTTATAAAGGTCTTGCTGAAGATGTTAAAGTAGGAGATTCTATACTAATAGATGATGGTTTAGTTGGTTTAAGAGTAAAAGAAATAAAAGGCGAAGATATAATATGTATCGTTGAAAATTCTGGAATAGTAAAAAATCATAAGGGAGTAAATGTGCCTGGTGTAAAAATAAATTTACCAGCAATAACTCCTAAAGATATAAGCGACATAGAATTTGGAATAAGTCAAGGTATAGACTATATAGCTGCCTCATTTGTAAGAAAAGCATCGGATGTACTAGCAATAAGAGAAATCTTAGAGAATAACAATGCAACTGATATACAAATTATATCTAAGATAGAAAATCAAGAAGGTGTAGAAAACTTAGATGAAATATTAAAAGTCTCTGATGGTATAATGGTAGCTAGAGGTGATTTAGGTGTTGAAATACCTACTGAAGAAATGCCAATAGTTCAGAAAATGATGATAAAAAAATGTAATGAATTAGCAAAACCAGTTGTAACTGCTACACAAATGCTTGATTCTATGATAAGAAATCCAAGACCAACAAGAGCAGAAGTTACAGACGTAGCTAATGCTATATATGATGGAACAGATGCAATAATGTTATCTGGAGAAACTGCTGCTGGAAAATATCCTGTAGAAGCTGTAAAGATGATGGCCACAATAGCAAAAAGAACAGAAGAAACTTTGGATTATGATAGATTGTTAAAGGAAAATGGTACTAATAATGTTACAGTAACAGATGCAATAAGTCATGCTACTTGTACAACAGCTGTAGATTTAAATGCATCAGCTATAATAACATCTACTTCTTCAGGTTATACTGCTAGAATGGTGTCTAAATTTAGACCAAAATCTCCAATAATAGCTACTACAAATAATGAAAAAACTATGAATAAACTAGCTCTTACATGGGGAGTTTATCCAGTTAAATCTTCTGTTGCAGGAAATACAGATGAAGTTATAGAAAAGGCAATAGAAGCAGCTAGACAAGCGGATTATATAGATAATGGAGAACTAGTAGTTATAACTGCTGGAGTACCAGTAGGAGTGAGCGGAACTACTAACTTAATAAAAGTTCATGTAATAAGTGAAGAAATTGTTCAAGGGATAGGTGTAGGTAATCAAACAGTAGAAGGTAAAGTTCGTATAATAAAAAATGGAGATACTTGTGTAGACTTCAATAAAGGAGATATATTAGTTTCTACAACTACTGATGCTGAAATGAACAATTATATAGAAAAAGCAGGAGCTGTAGTAACTGAAAATGGTGGAATGACATCGCATACAGCTATTGTAGGAATAAATTTAGATATACCAGTTGTTGTGTCTGCAAATGATATAACTAATCTAGTAACAGATGGAGAAGTTGTAACAGTAGATGCATCAAGAGGTGTAATATATAGAGGTTCAACTAGAGTTTTATAAGAAAATAATAAATTTATTTTGTCAAGGGGCTTTATAAGCTCCTTTTTTTTTGGTAAAATAAAATATTGTAGCTTAGTAAAAAATATAGTTTAGTTAATAGCAAGATTTTAATATAAATTTAAAGAAAAAAATTTGTAAGGGTTTGAATTTAATATGGTGATTGGAGGGTGATTTATGCTTTCAAAAAACGAGATGTATATTGTAGATATAGTAGACATTGGACAAGGTGGAGTAGGCGTTGGAAAGTACAATGGTATTACAGTTTTTGTAGAGGGCGGATTGATACAAGATAAAGTTAAAGTTAAAATTAATAAGGTCAAGAAAAATTATGCAGTAGGAGACATTGTTGAAATAATAGAGAAGTCTCCATTTAGAGTAAAAAGAGTGTGTAGTGACAATCTTAAGAATTGTGGAGGGTGCCAAATACAAGATTTAGACTATAATAAACAACTTGAAATGAAAACAAATGAAGTTAAACAAGTACTTACAAGAATAGGTAAGTTGGATGATGTGATAGTTCATGATACTATAGGCATGGAGAAGCCATATAGATATAGAAATAAAGCTCAATTTCCAATACAAAAGAACAATGGAGTTCCTATTATTGGTTTTTACAAAAAGAAGACTCACGATGTAATATCGACAGAAAAATGCGTAATACAACATGAACTAAATGATAAAATTGTTAAGATAATAAAAACATATATAAGAGCTTATAAGGTAAGCATATATGATGAAAAGGCTCAGACTGGAGTAATTAGACATTTGGTGACAAAAATTGGATTTACGACTAAAGAAGTAATGGTTGTATTAGTTGCTAATGGAAATAGACTTCCATATCTTAAAGAATTAGCTTCAGTATTAGAGGAAAATATACCTGGATTTAAGACTTTAGTTGTAAATATAAATGAAAAAAATACGAATGCCATTCTTGGAAAAGAGAATATAGTTGTGTATGGAGATGGTAAAATAAATGATTATATAGGAGATTTAGTATTTGAGATTTCTCCATTATCATTTTTTCAAGTAAATCCTATACAAACTAAGGTGTTATATGATAAAACTCTTGAATATGCAGATTTAAAGGATACTGATACTGTTTTTGATATTTATTGTGGTATAGGTACAATATCTTTATTTTTAGCACAAAAGGCTAAAAAAGTTTATGGAATAGAAATTATAGAAGATGCTATAAAAGATGCTAAGGTAAATGCTAGGTTAAACAATATACATAATGCTGAATTTTATGTGGGTAAGGCAGAAGAGGTTGTCCCTAAGATGTATAGTGAGGGTAAGGCTGCTAATGTTGTAGTTGTAGACCCACCTAGAAAGGGTTGTGACGAAAAGGTTTTAGAGACAATTATTTCAATGAATCCTGAGAGAATTGTTTATGTTTCTTGTAATCCTTCTACTTTAGCAAGGGATTTAGATTATCTAAATATGCATGGATTTAAATGTATTGAGGCACAGCCTGTAGATATGTTCCCTCATTCTACACATGTGGAAACTGTAGCTAAGATAATCAAGCAATAGCAACGTTTATATTAAGATTTAAACAATAAAAACAGGAAAGGCTCTTTAGGGAGCCTTTTTTCTATTTCATAATTCAATAATGAACAAAATTAAAGTTCTGTTTTTTAATAATGAACATACATTGTAATTATTATTCTTTGCAAGTATGATATTTCTAGGAGGATTACTAAAGATGCAGATAAAAAAAGAAGAAATAAAAAAGAAAATTGCAGAAGTTGCAACAAATGAATTTTTAAAAAAAGGTTATGAAAATTCTTCTATGAGAACTATAGCAAAAAAAGCTCATACATCTATTGGAAATATGTATAATTACTATCCTAATAAGGAAGCACTTTTGAAATTTATAATAATGCCAACTATCAATGTAGTTGAGGAAAATCTATCAAAGCACATTTGCTTAGAAGAAAATAAAGTGTTAACAAAGGAATCAGCTTTACTATATCTAGAGGATTTAAACAACTTTTTAGAAAAAAGTGGATTTAAATATTTTCTAAATAAAAATATGATTATTCTTCTTAAGTTAGAAAGCACTAATTTAGTAGTTTACAAAGAAAGAATTATTAATGATTTATGTAAGCATTTACAATGGCATTTAAACATAGAAGATTTTCATTATTCTAAAATGATAATTAATATGTTAATAGATTGTATGAAATACATACTCATTGAGTATGAGGACTCATATGAAGCATACTTGCAGTTTTCTAAAATATTTCGCATACTTTGTACGGGATTAATTGGACAAATATAACAATATTGTCTAAAAATAAAATATCATTAATTAAAATGAGAGGAGCATAGTAAAATATGCAATATTATTACAATCAAACAGAATGGAAATTAGTTCAACCATATTTACCTTTAAATAATCAGTTAAGAGAAAAAAATTTACCTAACGAATATTTTATAAAATGGGAAGGAATAAACATTCATATTGACCACTATAAAGTTGATAATCACAAGGGTACTGTTATTGTATTTCATGGGGTTGGTGGGAATGGGCGATTGCTTTCAAGTCTTTCTCTACCTTTAGTAGAAGCAGGATATGAAGTGATTTGCCCTGATTTGCCACTTTATGGGAATACAGAAATTTTAAGTGTTTTGGAAATTACTTATGATACATGGGTTGATTGTGGGACTTTTTTGGTTAACTACTTTCAAGATAAAGGTAAAAAAATATCATTATTTGGACTAAGTGCAGGCGGATTTTTAGCATATCAAGTGGCCTGTAATTGTAAAAATATATATGCATTAATGGCTTCTTGCTTTTTAGACCAACGTATTCCAATAATAATTGAACAAACAGCTATTTCACCACTCATAGGAAAAGTAAGCAAAAAATGCTTACCTATAGCAAATAAATTATTTCCCAATTTCAAGATACCAATTAAACTAGTTGGCAATATGAAAAAAATTGTAAATAATAAAAACTTAGCTAAAATTCTTATCAAGGATAAAAAATCTTCTGGAAGTAAGGTAACAATCTCTTTTTTATATCGGATGCTGAACCTTTCTGTTAGTATAGAGCCAGAAAATTTTAATGATTGTCCAGTATTATTAGTTCATCCTGAAAATGATTGTTGGACAGATATATCATTAAGTAAACTGTTTTTTGACCGATTAACAGGCGATAAAAGGATTACTATGCTTGAAGGTGCAGGGCATTTTCCAATAGAAGAAAATGGATTGAATAAAATGAGTAGTACTTGTATTATATTTTTGGGACACTGTTATAAAATAACAAATTTATAGAATTATATTTATTCTCTCTATCTATTATCATAAGAAAAAATATAAAAACACTTAATATAAAAAATTAATATTGAGTGAATATTAGATTTGAAAAAGCCCCTAAATGCTATAGAATAAAGAAATTAGACAAACCTAAATATATGAGTACATTAAATTATACTTGAATATAAAAATATTTTGTGGTAAAATATCAGCAATAATATTAGTAAAGGAGTGTCTTGCTTTATGTCAGAGTTATATATAATGGTAACCAACAAATAAATAGTTGGAGACACATATGTATTCTGTTTAATCAGAATTTTTAAGTGTATTTTTGATACATTTAATTGTTGTGTCTTACTCTGCCTTTATAGATAACTAACATATGACAACAAATAATAATATTATTATATATTACTTTGTTAAATTATGGTGTAGTGGGCTTTAATCTGCTACACCGTTATTAATTTTACATAGTGTTATTTTGAATATAATTATGTTGAAATAGAAAAGATTAAATTTTCTAGTCCACAGGAGTTTTCTGTTTTTGTGTAGGTAAATATGTATACTACATAAAGAGGCAGATATAAATACCTGTGGATTTTTTTGTGGAAAATACAAGATATGGAGGATTTAAAAATGAATTATACAAATAGAAAGCGAGCTTATTATCAGGATAACACTTGTCTAGATAATTTTATTTGCAAAAAGTGTGGTTGCCTTGTAATTCCAGAAGGCTCTGGGACACAGCATAGAAATCACTGTCCTCATTGCCTACACAGTCTTCATGTGGATATTATTCCTGGTGACCGTGCCGCAGATTGTGATGGTGATATGGAACCCATTGGAGTATGGGTAAGAAAAAATGGTGAGTGGGCAATCATTCATCGTTGTACACGCTGTGGTCATCTTAGCTCTAACCGAGTGGCAGCAGATGACAATCCAATGAAATTAATGTCGATTGCATTAAAGCCATTAGCACAGCCACCTTTCCCTTTGGAAAAAATCACTGAAATCATGGAGAAGGAGGAAGAAAAATGAAGAGCACAGAGCAGATTGATTTGAGAGAATATGGTCTGGACGACAGTTTTATTGCTCAGATTGTCGAATATCCTGATTTGTACCTTGCACGAATTGTGTCACAGGAAAAGAGTATATATCAGGCTATCTGTGCAAATGGTGAACTTTTTGCAGAAGTTTCAGGAAAACTACGTTTTGAGGCTACCATACCATCTGACTTTCCAGCTGTTGGCGATTTCGTTATGTTGGATCGTTGCACTGACAAAAATGGTAATGCTATTATTCATCATGTGCTCCGCAGAAAAAACCTGTTCGTGCGTAAGGCTTCTGGAAAGACAAATGAGGAGCAGGTGGTTGCAGCTAACATTGACATTGTTTTTCTGTGCATGTCATTGAACAAGGATTTCAATCTTCATCGATTGGAGAGGTATCTGTCTCTAGCATGGGAAAGTGGGGCTATTCCAGTAGTGATACTCACTAAAGCGGACCTGTGTGACAACTTGCTTCGCAAGCTACAGGTAATTGATTCTGTAGCTTTTGGTGTGGATGTAGTCGTTACCTCATCTATAGAGCCATATGGATGGCAACAGATTTTCAAGTATATCAAACCTGGATGTACTGTTGCTCTGCTTGGCTCCTCAGGAGTCGGAAAGTCTTCATTAATTAATTGTCTGTTGGGTGAGGAATGACTGAATACAAAGGAAATTCGCATAGATGATGATAAGGGGCGACATGCCACGACTAGAAGGGAGTTGTTTCTAATCTCAGGTGGGGGTATAGTTATTGACACACCAGGTATGCGAGAGTTAGGAATGTGGGATGTTTCAAATGGACTGGATAAAAGCTTTACAGATGTGGAAGTTTATTTCGGAAAATGTCGTTTCCGCAACTGTACCCATACCTCAGAACCAGGCTGTGCTATTTGGTCAGCCATTGAGCAGGGTAAACTTTCGCCTAAAAGGTGAGAATCTTATCGTAGGCTGAAAACCGAAGCAGTCTTTGCAGAAGATAAGGGCAACTATTTGGCAGAAAAGGAAAAGAAATTCAAAAACATTGCAAAAATAAATAAAACAATTCAAAAATATTTAAAAAATAAATAAGATAATTCAAACCTGAGTGTAGTCATTTTTACCTATTTATTCATTCGTTGATGGATTGAAAAGCTACTTATTTATTGAAGTTTTAGTTATCTGAGAGCTAGAGGAACAGACACAGAGCCGATGAACTTGTGAGTAGTAGCAGTTATCGGCTCTGTGTCTAGATACTTTTTATGTTCTTTTAGTATCCATTTACAAATACATCAAATAATGCTTAAAAGCAGTTGTTGCATTTACTTATCTAACAAAAGGCGTTTGTGGTTGTAATCACCAATAGGATTCTTACTATAGATGTATAATTATATAGATGTATCAGTTTAAATAAAGATAGAATAAAGCAATAACATACCAGTTAGGAGGTTATTTTATACATCTGAAATTCTTTAATCTTAAAACCAACTAAAATTTCCTTTGTTGTTTCGTTTTGTATAATATAGAGCATAATCAGATTGTTTATATAAAGATTGAAAAGTATCTAAATTACTTTCTAGTTTTGATATACCTATAGAGCAAGAATTGCTATCAGAACATAACTTTGCAACTTTTTTTGCCTTATTTTCAACATCTTCCTTAGACTGATTGATATATTCAAATACAGCAAATTCATCTCCTCCAAGCCTTCCAATAATAGCATCATTGGCAAACACTTTAGTCAAAATATTAGCAAATTGTATTAATATTTCATCTCCTCTAACATGGCCAAATATATCATTTATTTGCTTAAAATTATCTAAATCAAAAATATAAAAATACCCACATGAAGTAGTTTCTAGCATTTCTTTTATATGTACTTCAAAAAAATGACGATTATATAATCCAGTCATAAGGTCTTTTTCTGATTTTAACTTAAACTCATGAGCCATAGCTAGAGCTTCCTTTGCTTTTTCAGTTATTGTTTTAGGATAGTATTCATCTTTTGCTTGCTCAAAGTTTGGAATAGAATGGTGTACATGGAGCAGTGTGATTTTACCATCTATAACTTTGTATACCATAGTAAATCTAGTATCCATTTCTATATATATGTCTTTTTCTAAGTACTCTTCTTCTATTACCCATAGCGTTCCATATACTATAAAAGTTTCATTTGTAACTTTAGTACATGAGTACCATTCATCTATAATTTTAAAATTTATTTCTTCTGATTCTTGTTGGTCTTTTTCAAGATTTATAATGAAATTTTCTAATGATGTATAGAATTCATGCTTTCCTGTTCCAAACAATGTAAAATTATCATCTAATAAAGAAATGATAAATTGTACGCCATCATCATCTGGATTTAAAGTATAAATGTGCCAGATTTTTTTTGATAAATCACATAATTGTTCTTGTACTGTATTATTTTCCATAGAGTAACCCCTTAAGATTTTTAGTTTATAATTCTTTTAGTTAGTACTATTTATTTGGAAGCTTGTGACAATATTATAATATAAAATTAAAAAAATTGCATCTGATTTGTATAATAGTGTACTTTGGAAGAAGGGAGTATAGGAGTGTTATTTCTAATATAAATACTGTATTTTTAAATTTTGCTTAAACTAATTAATGAAATTAAATTTCAATTGTAAATAAATAAGATAAATATATGAGTATCTTAAATTATACTTGAACATAGAAAAGTTTTATGATAGAATATCAACAATAATATTAGTAAAGGAGTGTCTTAATGTCGGAGTTATATATAATGGTAACCAACAAATAAATAGTTGGAGACGCATATGTATTCTGTTTAATCAGAATTTTTAAGTGTATTTTTGATACATTTAATTGTTGTGTCTTGCTCTGCCTTTATAGATAACTAACATATGACAACAAATAATAATATTATTATATATTACTTTGTTAAATTGTGGTGTAGTGGGTTTTAATCTGCTACACCTTTATTAATTTTACATAGTGTTATTTTGAATATAATTATGTTGAAATAGAAAAGATTAAATTTTCTAGTCCACAGGAGTTTTCTGTTTTTGTGTAGGTAAATATGTATACCACATAAAAAGGCAGATATAAATACCTGTGGACTTTTTTTGTAGAAAATACAAGATATGGAGGCAATAAAAATGAGTATTATTGAACTTAATGAACTGACTAAATCTTATAGAAGATTTGAGAAAGAGCCAGGACTTATGGGAAGCATAAAATCTTTATTTAATAGAAAATATACAGAAAAAACAGCTATATCATCCCTTGATTTAAAAATAGAGGAAGGAGAATTTGTCGGATTAATAGGTCAAAATGGAGCTGGAAAAACAACTCTTGTTAAGATGATGACTGGAATTATTGCGCCATCATCTGGAAAAATTTCTGTCATGGGTTATTATCCAAATAAGTTAGAAAATAATTTTAAAAAACAATATGCTGTTGTTATGGGGCAAAAAAGTCAGCTATTTTTTGAATTGACACCAGCAGATACATTTCTATTGTTTAAAGAACTATATGATATATCTGATGAAGAGTATAAAAAGAATTTGGATTACTTTATAGAGTTGTTTGAAGTATCTGATTATCTAAATGTTCAAGTTAGAACACTTTCTTTAGGAGAAAGAATGAAAATGGAGCTTATTGTAGCACTTCTTCATAATCCTAAAATTTTATTTTTAGATGAACCAACAATAGGTCTAGATGCAGTGGCACAAAAACAAATTAGGTATTTTCTGAAAGAAGTAAATGAGAAAAAAGGTACTACAATAATGCTTACATCTCATTATATGGAAGATATTAAGAGCCTTTGTAGTCGAAGTATTGTCATAGAAAATAGTCATAAAATATATGATGGCTCTACAGATGAATTATTTAACCATTTTCAAAAATACAAGAAAATAACAGTTAGTTTTACTGATGAAACCAAAATTTTATTTCCAAAAGACTGTAAGATTATTGAGCAAACAAAACATAAAACATCAGTAATTGTGCCAAAAGAAAAGGGGAATGAAACTGTTAAATGGATTTTTGATAAGTATGATGTTGAGGATGTAACAATTGAAGAAGAAGATATAGGGAATGTTGTAGAACGAATATACAAAGAAGGATGTGAAGAGTATTATGAACAACTATAATGAAGCATATTCAAGACAATCATTGTTTTATAAATTTAAACAAAATATAAGAAAGTACTATGAAATAGCTAAAATTAATTTCAAAGTACAACTTATTTGGAGGTTTGATGTAGTAGTTAACATGATGTTTACTATTATAAAAATTTTATTTGCTTATATTTTGTGGAAGGCAATTTTTGGTGAAAATGACATAGTTTCTGGCTTTACATTTAATTCAATGTTGTCTTATTATATAATAAGTTCATTTTTATCAGGTATTGATATGTCAAGAAGTACAAGTGAGGAGATATGCAATCGTGTAAAGTTGGGTACATTTTCAAAATACATGATTATTCCGATTGATACACAAAATTATTTTTTTGCTAAAAATTTAGGAATGACCTTTTTTTACTTAGTATTTAATCTAACTTCTGCTTTTGTATGGATTTTTATATTTAAAATAGATTTTGCTTTTACATCAAATCCAATACAAATTTTAATTTCAATTTTGATGATTTTCTTAGGGCTTGTTTTTATGATTCAGCTTCATTTCTTTATTGGAATTTTATCATTTAAATTTCTAGAGATTGGTTTTTTTAGAATGATAATCGATAATATAACTGAATTTGTTACAGGAACAATGATACCACTTGTACTTTTACCAGAAGTTGTAGTAACTATTATGAAGTTCTTTCCATTTTATTACACAACCTATTTACCATCTATGTTATTAATAGGTAGAAATAGTAATGAGGCAGTGCAAGGACTGATTATTATAGCATTATGGGTCTTATTCTTTTTTATATTAAATAAAATTGTCTATAAAAGGATGAGAATACTATTTGATGGGGTGGGGATATAATGAAAAAAAATTTTAAAATAATATTTATGTTACTAAAAATGAAATTATCAAAAATGATGGTGTTTAGATTTGATTTCTTTGGAGCATTTTTTGTAGATAGTTCATTATTTATATTACAATTGTTAATGTTTAATGGTATTTATTCTCATGTAGATTCAATAGGAGGTTGGCATCGTGGAGATATGCTAATATTTATAGGAACTTTTTCATTAATAAATGCTATAAATATGACCATTTTCTGTTTTGGAATCTATGATATTCCACGCAAAATTCAAGAAGGAGAATTAGATTATTATATTACAAAGCCAATAGACCCATTGTTTAGATTGACATTTGAGAATATTAATATTGGTTCATCACCTTTAATTTTGGCAAGTGTCTTTATAGTTGTATATGGAATATCTGAATTAAATTCAGAAATAACTTTTATTATGATAATAGCATATATATGTATGGTTTTATTGATGACATTGCTTTTTTATGATGTGTGTATTATATTTCGAACAATTTCATTTTTTGTTATATCATCCTCTGCTATAATGAGATTAGAAGGTAATTTACTACCAATGAATATGAAAATTCCAGGTGTAATTTATGAAGGTATTTTTAAACTACTATTTTATTTGATTTTGCCATATGGAATTATGTCAACAATCCCAACTCAAATTTTGTCTGGGACATTAAAAATAAAAGGGTTAATCTACTCAATTGGTATTGTATTTGTTTTTACAGTATTTATGTGGAGATTTTGGAAACTAGGAATGAAACATTATAAAAGTGCAAGTATTTAATAAGTTATCAGTTTTGAGGTGACAAGGAATGAAAAATATAGCAAATATTATTACTATACTTAGAATTATTTTATCAATAGCTTTGCTCAAAATAGATATGTTTTCTTCTTTATTTTTTACGGTCTATATTATGTGTGGAGTAAGTGATTTTCTTGATGGATATATAGCTAGAAAAATGAATATGACAAGTAAGTTTGGTTCAAGGCTTGATAGTATAGCTGATATATGTTTAGTAATATCAATGTTTATTATTATGCTTCCAGTAATAAATGTTTCAAAGTATATAGTATTATGGATATTAATAATTGTCCTTATTCGAATTACATCAATAATTGTGGTGATTCGTAAATACAACACATTTGCTATATTACATACATATGGAAATAAATTATCTGGGTTTATGTTATTTTGTTTACCTTTATTTTATAACATTATGAATACAAATTTACTTGGAAGTATAGTTTGTGTTGTAGCAAGTATCTCAGCCATTGAAGAAGTAATAATACATATATTATCTAAAGAGTTGAAAATAGATATTAGTAGTATTATAGAAGTACTTATTCATAAATCTGTTTCATATGATACTAAACGATAGAAACTAAAATTTACATCAGTATTGACTCAAAGACTCAAAATAATTAGATTAAAGATTAAGGAATTATCCTTATCGTATATGACGTCATAATAGCAAGATATATTAAAACTCTATTTAAATAATTAGATATAATTTTTATGCAGAGAGGAGGTTCGTAAATGCATAATAATTTAAGTATTATTTTAAATAGAATTAATATACAGAATAATGATGTTAATGAGTGATATATTATATTCTAAAAATCAAAAAGAAGATAATATTTATGTGAAGGATAATTTACTTGCGCAGAGATTTAATTTATTTTCTTTATTAAAATTTGCATTTCCTACTATATTCATGATGATTTTTATGGGACTATATACGATTGTAGATACTATATTTGTATCTAGATTTGTAGATACAAATGCTTTATCCGCAATTAATATTGTCTGTCCTATTATTAATATTATTGTTGGACTTGGAACTATGCTTGCTACTGGAGGAAGTGCTATTGTAGCTTGCAAGATGGGGAATGGTGATATGGATGGAGCAAAGAAAATTTTTACTTTGACTATATTATCTGGAGCTATAATTGGAATATTAATTACCAGTATAGGTCTTATATTTATGGACAATATTATTATATGGCTAGGAGCAAGTGATATTTTGATTCAATATTGTCGTTCGTATCTTTTTATTATCTTGATTTTTGCTTCTGCTAATATATTACAGGTATTATTTCAAAGTCTATTTGTAACAGCTGGTAAACCTCAATTTGGATTATGGTTAGTGCTTGGAGCGGGATGCACTAATATAATTCTAGATTATGTGTTTATTGTACCACTACAAATGGGTATTAGTGGAGCGGCACTTGCAACTGGTATAGGATATTTAATCCCAACTATTGCAGGTATAGTTTTCTTTTCGAAAAATAAAGGGGTACTTAGATTTTGCATACCTAAATTAGATAAAAAGGTATTATTTGAGATTTGTTTTAATGGCTCTTCTGAGATGGTGGGTCAATTATCAACAGCAGTTACTACTTTTTTATTTAATATTATGATGATGAGATTGATTGGTGAGGATGGAGTTGCAGCTATTACAATAATTATTTATTCTCAGTTTCTTTTAACCTCACTTTATATTGGTTTTTCAATGGGAGTTGCTCCAATAATAAGCTATAATTATGGAAGTAGAAATAATATCCAGTTAAAATACATTTTTAAAATTTGTATATTATTTATCTCAGTGGCCTCATTACTGGTATTTGTGTTTTCTATGGTATGTTCATCAACTATTGTAGAGATTTTTTCTCAAAAAGGAAGCAACGTTTATGAGATTACAAGGTCTGGATTCTATATATTTTCTTTTAGTTTCCTTTTTTGTGGATACAATATTTTTACATCATCTATGTTTACAGCATTGTCAAATGGAAAGATATCTGCAATACTATCTTTTTTACGTACCTTTGTTTTTATAACTATAGGTTTGTTGACATTACCAAGTGTCTTAAATATAGATGGAATATGGTTAGCAGTGCCAATTGCTGAGATTTTAACCTTATTTTTAACGGTTAGTTTTATATATAGATATAAGAATAAGTATAACTATATATAAATACAATAATAAATATAATTAACATATATCTTTTTTGACTGTATATCATTTAGCCCATAAGTAATGCTTTTTCATTTATTTATGGGCTTTTATTGGGTTTTTTCTTTTGGATTCATTCCTTCATTTACAAATCTTTTCTTAATAGCAGTACAATTTTAATTTTATTTTATCATTTTGTTATCCATATACTGAATAATCAAATCAGCACCAAATTCATTACCGCCTGCATTTCTAATTTCTTTTTGCATAAGCAATATACTTTGAGTTATGGTCGAATCATTAAGAACAGTTAGAGTAGACTTTTTAAGAATATCACTTGTAATGTGTTTGTGCGAAATCTTTTTTCCTAAATTTAAGCGTTCAACTTGCTGGGCATTAGTTGGTTGATCTGCCATAAACGGAATAACCACCATAGGAACTCCAAAATAAAGAGATTCCATAACACTATTTAAGCCACCATGAGTGATAAAAACATTTGCTTTTTCTAATATTTCAAGTTGTGGGACAAAGGAGTAAATATAAAAATTCTTTGGTATCTCACCTAATTCTGATATATTTATCGAATTACCAACAGACATAATAACAGTTACATTTTCATCTTTAAACGCAGTGATACATTTTTTATAAAATGACATTGCTTTATTTACAATTGTACCTAGAGAAATATAAACTAAATTATTTTTCAATTCTGGCAATAGAAACTCATTTTTTTTATTGCGATGGTAAATAGAAGTACCAAGGAATTTAAACTTCTTTTCTGAAAAATCTTCTGCACATGGTTGAAATCTTTTTGTAGTATATACAAGATTAAGTTCTGGAGGATTTTCAGTAATTTCTTTTAACCAGGAATCAGTCTTTAACTTAACTCCGTTTGATACTTTTTTAGTCCATCTGCGACACACCCATTTGAAACGAAATACTCTAAATGTTCCGCCAGAGTTAATAAATTCTTTCATCAGAATTTCATTAGTAGCTGGTGATGTAATAACTCTAATAACAGGTTTATTAAATCTTTCTGCTATATGCTTTCCTAAAAAGAAAAGATGTTCGTAAATAATTAAGTCAAATTCATGTGCTACTTTTATAGATATTTGATAGGCATTTTTCATCTGAATAGAAAATTTTTTGCTATCTTCATAACAAATGAAATCAGCTCCCATTTCTAAGACTTTATCTTTCCATTCTTCAGTTAGTAAGTATGTTACAGAATTACCTCTATGCACTAATTTTTCCACTAACCCAAGGGTAGGGTATATATGTCCAGAGAAAGGTAAATTTATAAATAAAATTTTCATAATCTAACCTCCTTAAAGTGTTTTTATCATGTATTCATTGTAAATATAAGAGTAGGAACTTTTAACGTTCTACCTAAAAATTCAGAAATGATTGTATGTTGTTCACTTTTATTTAATTTTGGGAAACATTCACTATGTAACAAGCCACTTATTCCATTCAATATATATTGTGTTAAAAAATCCAAATCCAGCACATTATCATTTTCTGTTTTTAAATATACTAATTCAATAAAAGATTTTATTGTAGGTAGCATAGTCTTTATGGTGATACCATGTAAGGCATACAATATAGTCCAATGGACTTTATTATCAACTAATTTGTGAAATTGTGAAATGCTCTGTTCATAGTAATCTAGTATTCTATTAATTATTTCATAAAATGATAAAGTGTCTTCATTTTGAATTAGTAGTTGTGCAAAGTTTTCGCTTTGTTTCTTCATAAAATGCTCTAATGACTTATCAAATAGTTCTTGCTTAGAGTTAAAATAATGATAAAACATTCCAACTTCTCCATTAACTTCATTTAATATCATTCGAACAGAAGTGCTTTCATACCCATATTTTAAAAATAATCGAATAGCAGCATCTAGTATTTCCTCTCTTTTTCCTCCTTCTAAAATAGGTTTTCTTGCCATAAACTTACCTCCTTATTTAAACAAACAGAATATTGTTCTGTTTATATCTTATAATAATTTTAAATTAAAGTCAATTATAAACAGAATATTGTTCTTATAATATGAAATGTTAAGACTTGCACATATGTCAGAATGATACAAGTATTTAATCAGTTATCATAAAATATTGCACATGTTGTCTTTAAAACTATAGTTGTTTTCTTATTAATATCATAAAGTCTATATAAAATTAATTTTCTAAAGTTCCCAAAATATTATTACTGTGATTTTGAAGCTGTTACTTTAGTTTTCTAGTGCTTGATTTTATCTATTAGTAATGTTGCTATTAGCAATATGAAAGGAGAGTAAATAAAATGGATAAAATTATTTTGGGATTACTTATGCTTAAGAAGTTGACAATTTATGAACTGAGAAGTGTTATAGAAATGAATTTTGCTTCTATGTGTAGCAACAGTATGGGAAGTATTCAAGCAGCAATAAAAAAGCTACTTGAAAAGAAGATGATAGTGTATGAAGAGTTTGTTGAAAATAGTGTCAATAAGAAATTTTATGTACTAACAGATAAAGGAAAAACATGTTTTTTAGAATGGGTACAGACCTCTATGGTAGCAGGGAAAGTAAAGGATATGGAGTTAAGCAAATTATTTTTTATGGGCTTTGTTCCAACACAAAAAAGATTGTCATTAATTGAATCTTATATTGTTGACCTCAAAAAGGAAAGAGAGCAGTTGGAGAATATCAAAAGACAAGACATCGATGTTGCAAAATTACAGTACATTGCCTATATAGAAGAAAATCAAGAACAGTTTAATCACTTTTTACAAGATACTGAACATTCCAACATTCAAAGAGATATTAAAGATATAATTGATTTTGAGTTATTGACCTTGCAGTTTGGAATTGATAGGACAAATTTTGAAATAGCATGGTTTGAAAATTTAAATAAGAAGCTAATTAATGAGTACCTAAACAATAGTCAGAATCAAGAAAAAGGGGGTAGCTAACATGAAAGGAACTGTAATAATAACAGGAGCTAATTCAGGGATAGGAAAGGCAGCAGCATTTAAGTTTGCATCAGAGGGTTATAGAGTTATAATGGCATGTCGTAATATTCAGATTAGTGAACCCGTGTGTCAGGAAATCATAGTCAAAACTAAAAATATTAATGTGGATTTGCTTCAACTGGATATTTCATCGAGGCAATCAATTTGTAGTTTTTGTGAGACATATAAGAAAAAATACGGTATATTGGATATCTTAATCCATAATGCTGGACATTTTAAACATGGAGAAAAAAACTTTCAACGAAGTATTGATGGTATAGAATTAACATTTGCTACCAATCTATTTGGGCCAGTTTTTATGACCGATTTATTATTGGATGTACTTGCTAAATCAAAAAATCCTAAAATTCTAAATGTATGTAGTAGAAATATAAAGCATTTTTTTGATGAAAGAAGAAAAATTAATTTTGGAGTTTTAAGTGGTGAAACTGTAGAAGATAAAGAATATAATTCCTATAAAATTTATGGAGATTCCAAAATAGCTTTACTTATGGTTACAAGTATGATGAAACAAGAATACAAGCCTTATAATATAAGTGTAAATGCAATTATGGTTCCAGCAACAAAAATGAGTAAAAAAACAATTAAGAAATTTAATTCGTATTGGAAAGTACTTGCATTTTTACAAAACATTATTATACCAAAATCAGAAATTATTGGAGAGGCTTATTTTTCGATTTGCACTTCTAATGTTTATACAGGTATTACTGGAAAACTAATAAATCACCAAGGAAAGATTGTTAAAATGGCTAATAACTCAATATCATTTATAAAAAGCATTACAAGCATAGAGGTTTATCCACCTTATGTCAATAACAAAGAGACAATAGAGAAAGTGTGGGCTATATGTAAACAATATGTTGAAAATGCTAAATATAATTTGCTAGCATAACACATATAATTCATGAGGTTATTATATCAACAACATAATCTTATTGATATTGCTAAAAGGATATAGTATTTTTGCTAATTCTGTTCAGTTTTTATTTTATTGTTTGAATTAATATGAGAAAAATTACAATTAACTATAATTTAATTTATAATTGATATATACTTGATTTTATTTAATTATTTGAATATACTTTAAGCAGAATACACAGAGTTAAAGAATTGATAAATAAAAGATAATAACTCTTTATTAGGAGTGATTTTACTATGGAAACATACTTTAATAAGAAAATATTACTTGTTGATGATGAAAAAGATATAATAAATTTAACCTATAATGGTGAAATTCCTCTTCCTCGCCATAGGAGGTGGAGGATGTAAGCCTAACCAATAGGTTATTTATTTTACTTGATTTTCAAAAAATGTATTGTATTATAAAAACAGTAGTAAAAACTGAAATGAAGTAATTACAATGAAATTAGATAGTAATAATCATTCAGTATTTTTGTTACACTATCACTTAGTTATGTGTATAAAATAGATAACTCTATATCAGATAGACTAAAAGATATATTTGTAGATATCTCCCAAAATTATGGAGTGGAGTTGCTAGAATGGAATCATGATATTGACCATGTGCACTTGTTATTCAAAGAAAAACCAAATACAGAGATATCTAAACTGCTAAATGCTTATAAATCAGCATCAAGTAGAAGAATAAAGAATGAATTTCCAAGTATTCGTAAGTCCTTATGGAAAGAATACTTTTGGAGCAAAAGTTATTGTCTAGTAACAACTTGTGGAGCTCCATTGGATGTTGTAAAACAATACATAGAAAATCAAGGAAAGTAGGGATAATATGCTAAGAGCATATAAATATAGATTATATCCAAATAGCGAACAAAAAGAATATTTTGCTAAAACTTTTGGATGTAGCAGACTTATATATAATCTTATGTTATCCGATAGGATTAAAGCATATGAGGAAAACAAGGACTTAGATATTAAGAAAATAAAATATCCTACACCTGCACAGTACAAAAAGGAATATGAGTTCCTAAAAGAAGTTGATAGTTTAGCACTAGCAAATGAACAAATGAATTTAGATAAAGCCTACAAAAACTTTTTTAGAGATAAATCAGTAGGTTTTCCTAAATTCAAATCTAAGAAAATAAACTATCATAGTTATACTACTAACAACCAAAAAGGTACTGTAAGGATTGAAAATGGATATATAAAATTACCTAAACTAAAATCGATGGTTAGGATAAAACAACATAGAATGTTTGATGGAGAAATAAAGAATTGTACTATATCGAAAACACCAGGTAATAGATATTATATTTCTATATTAGCAGAAACTGAAATAGAGAAACTAAAAACTATTGATAAGAAAATAGGTGTAGATGTTGGATTGAAGGAATTTGCAATATGTAGCGATGGATTTAGAGTAGATAATCCTAAACACTTTAGAAAATCAGAGAAAAGATTAACTAAACTACAAAAGGACTTATCAAGAAAACAAAAAGGAAGCAATAATAGATATAAAGCAAGATTGAAGGTAGCAAGGTTGCATCAAAAGATATCAGACCAAAGAGCAGATTTCCTAAATAAGTTATCAACTAAACTAATACACGAAAACCAAGTTATAGTTATTGAGGACTTGAAGGTAAAAAATATGGTGAAAAATCATAAGTTAGCGAAAGCTATAAGCGAAGCAAGTTGGTCGGAGTTCAGAAGAATGTTAGAATATAAAGCTAATTGGTATGGTAGAGAAATAATAGTAGCAGATAAGAATTTCGCATCTAGTCAATTATGTTCTAAATGTGGATATAAAAATCCATTAGTGAAGAACTTAGGACTAAGAGAATGGGAATGTCCAGAGTGTGGAGCATTCCACGATAGAGATATCAATGCAAGTATCAATCTACTAAACTTAGCCATATAAATGGTAATCATAAGGGTTAGGAACTAGCCTAATAGCTTGGAGATACTGATAACAATAGTTATCTTGACCAAGAAGCCACCACTTCAAACATTACCGTAGGTAGTTAAGTGGATGGTAGTTCACAAATACTATTTGCAAAATATGACTGATTGGATATTCATAAACTTGAAGTACAGAATACTTTATAGGTATACAATATTTTGAATTAAAATTAAGCAGAAATTTGAACTAATATACAAAATTTCTGCTTAATTTAGTAGTTAAATTTTTTTATATAGAAAATAAGATTTTACACTTAGATAAAAAATCATTGCATTCTCAAAGTTTTTTAAATCAAGGTTGAGTATTTCATTAATTTTTTCCAGCCTATACACCAGTGTATTTCTATGTAAAAACATATCACTAGATGTTTTAGAGATGTTTAAGTCATTATTTATAAATTTTATTCCTGTAGATAGAAGCTCTTCATCAATAGATTTTATCTTATTGAAGTCTATCAGTCTATTAAGTACATCATCCTTGTTAATTAAGTCTAAAGTTTTATACCTAATAAGGTCAAATAAATTTAAAAATTTATCTTTAGCATTATCTTTTACAATATGAGATAGTAAATCAGAGCATAACTGTAATCTAAAATTAAAATCAGATTTGTTATCTAACTCACCAAGATAAAAAATATAAGTACTTTGATAAGTTTCAGTTTCAATTATATTTTGTGTAGTTACATTAATATCTAAGTTATATTTAGAGTTTACTACAAAAAAACTACTATGTTGCATTATATTTATATCATCATATAAGTTATAAAAAATACCTTTTAAATATTCAAAATCTATATGTGGCTGATAAATTAAATAAAAGTGACCATTTAGATTATCTAAGTTATTTTCATCTAAAAAATCAATAACATAAACAGTATCATTAAAAGTAACTAAATGACTATTGGCATCTAAACTTTGATTTTTATAAGGGTAAATATTTATTTTTTTATTGAGTTGTTTTTCAAAAAAACTTTTCAAGTCTTCCATAAAGTCTCCTTAGAAATAAGATTATACTCTTATCTTATAGCTAAGTCAGTTTCTTTGTCAAATAAGTGTATTCTATTATTATCAACTGAAAGTGTTAAGTTATCACCAACATCAACTCTATTTTTGCTGTCAAATCGAATTGTTATTGTATTTACATCTAATTTTAAATGAGCATAAGTCTCTGCTCCCATAAGTTCTTTTATTTCAACTGTTGACTTAAAGCAAGTATCTTGATTAGCTTTAATAAAAGTATCTTCTATATGTATATCCTCTGGTCTAATACCCATAATAACTTCTTTTCCAATATAGTTGTCTTTTATTAAATCATAGTGTTTTTCTCTATTTAATTTTATCCTAATGTATTCGTTTTTAGCATATATTTCTTCATTCTCTTCTATCAATGTCACATCAATAAAATTCATCTGTGGAGCTCCAATAAATCCTGCAACAAACACATTAGCTGGATAGTCGTATACATCTTGTGGAGTTGCAATCTGTTGTACCACTCCATCTTTCATTACCACTATTCTATCGGCCATAGTCATAGCTTCAACTTGGTCATGTGTTACATAGATAAATGTAGTTCCAAGTTGTTGATGTAATTTAGTTATTTCTGTTCTCATGGCAGTTCTAAGTTTTGCATCCAAGTTAGATAGAGGTTCATCCATTAAGAATACCTTAGGGTTTCTAACTATTGCACGTCCTAGAGCAACCCTTTGTCTCTGACCTCCAGATAATGTTTTAGGTTTTTTATCTAAAAGAGGAACTAAATCCAATATTTTAGCAGCTTCTTTAACTTTTTTATCTATTTCATCTTTTGGCATTTTTCTAAGTTTAAGTGCAAATGCCATATTTTCATAAACAGATAAGTGAGGGTATAAAGCATAGTTTTGAAAAACCATTGCTATATCTCTATCCTTTGGTTCTATATCATTGACAAGTTTATCTCCTATATATAATTCTCCAGAAGATATTTCTTCAAGACCAGCAATCATTCTAAGCGTTGTCGATTTACCACAACCAGATGGACCCACTAAAACGATAAATTCCTTGTCTTTAATATCTATATTTATATTTTTTACTGCATTAAATCCATTAGAATAAAGTTTTGATATATCTTTTAATATTACTTCTGACATTATAGTTCTCCTTAATAATTTAAATTTTAATTATATAATATCAGATGATTTTATTGTAGGAAACATATAAAATAACTAAAAATTTTTGTTTAAAATGTACATTTTGGTGATTTGTATATAATAAATATAATGTTCACTGTTTAAAATGCATTAAGGAAAAAGTATAATCAAATAAAGTGCTAAAAATAAGCTAGACAATTTATTATAAATTAAGTAAATTTACTATAATATAGATATAAACTAATAAAAAATTTATAAAACAAAAAAGTATGATATTTATGATATAATAAAAGTTATGGAAAAATAGGAAAATTAATATAGAAAAGAGAGGTAAACTTATGAATAATTGGATAGAGGTAACTATAAAAACAACAACAGAAGCAGTTGAAGCAATAACAAATATACTATATGAACAAGGAGCTGGAGGAGCTGTAATAGAAGACCCAAAAGATTTCTTATTTCAAAAGAAAAATGAATTAGATTGGGATTATGTAGAAGAAGAAGTATTTAAAAAGAACGAAGAAGAAGATGTATTAATAAAGACTTATGTGTCAGAAGAAAAAAATGTGATGGAATTTGTCGAAATTATAAAACAAAAAGTTTTAGGATTAAGAGATTTTGGTATAGATATAGGTGAAGGAAGTGTGTCACTAGACCAAGTAAATGAAGCTGATTGGGCAAATGCATGGAAAGCATACTATAAACCAACAAAAGTAGGACAAAGGGTAGTAGTAAAACCTACATGGGAAGATTATGATATGCAAGAAGGGGATTTGATAATAGAACTTGACCCTGGTATGGCTTTTGGTACAGGAACACATGAGACTACTAGTATGTGTATTAGAGAATTAGAGAAATATGTAAATAAAGATTCTAAAGTATTTGATATTGGCTGTGGTAGCGGAATTCTTGCAATAGCAGCAGCTAAATTAGGGGCAAAAGAAGTTGTGGCTGTAGATTTAGACGAAGTTGCAGTAAAAGTTGCAAAAGAAAATGTGCTTGAAAATAAAGTTGAAGAGAATGTATCTGTAATGCATGGTAATTTAACAGATGTAATAAAGGATAAAGCTGATATTATAGTTGCAAATATAATAGCTGATATAATAAAAATACTTGCAAAAGATGTACAAAATTTTATGAAAGAAGACGCTATATTTATATCTTCAGGGATAATTTTGGACAAAGTAGAGGAAGTTAAAGAAAGTTTAATCGAAAATGGATTTGAAATAGTTGAGGTTCAAAAACTAGGCGAATGGTCAGCAATAGTTTCTAAACTTAAAAAGTAAAAGGCAGGGTGAAGTGTAATGGATAGATTTTTTGTTGAAAAAAAAAAAATAAATTTACAAGACAAAGCCTGCATTATAGAAGGTGAAGATGTAAAACATATTTCAAAAGTTTTAAGGTGTAAACTAGGGGAAAAACTTGAGATATGTGATAAAGATAATAATGAGTACATTTGTGAGATAACAAATATAGAAAAAAATATGGTTAATTTAAAAATTTTAGAAGAAGTTGATATAAATAGAGAATCTAAACTTAGGGTAAAGTTATATCAAGGTCTTCCAAAAGCTCCAAAGATGGAAATGATACTTCAAAAATTAACTGAAGTTGGTGTAGATGAAATAATATTAGTTCAAACTAAGAGAAGTGTTGCTAAAGTTGATGATAAAAAAGAAGATAAAAAATTTGAGCGTTGGGAAAGAATAATTTATGAAGCCGCAAAGCAAAGTAAAAGAGGTAAAATCCCAAATTTAAGAGGTGTTTTAAGTTTCAAAGAAGCTTTAGAAGATATGAAAAAAAATGATGTAAATATCTGCCCTTATGAAAATGAAAGAACTGTCTCAATAAAACAGGCACTTAAAAATTGTGATTCTAATATAGATAGGGTTGGAATTTTTGTAGGTCCAGAGGGTGGTTTTGCTGAGGAAGAAATAGAACAAGTTCAAAAAAATAATTGCAGCATTGTATCATTAGGACCTAGAATATTGAGAACTGAGACAGCTTCTGTTGTAGCATCAACAATAGCTTTGTATGAGCTAAGTGACTTAGGAGGAGAATAATAAATTGAAAAAAGTAGCTTTTTATACACTTGGGTGTAAAGTCAATCAATACGAAACTGAAGCTATGCTAGAACTATTTGAAAAAGATGGATATGAACAAGTTAATAGTGAAGAATATGCAGACGTTTATGTTATAAATACATGTACAGTAACTCATATGAGTGATAGAAAATCTCGTCAATATATAAGACGAGTTAAAAAGAAAAATCCAGATGCAATAATAGCTGTTGTGGGATGCTATTCGCAAGTATCGCCAGAAGAAATTTTGGATATAGAAGAAGTAAACCTAGTCATGGGTACAAATGATAGAAGAAAGATTGTTGAAGAGATTAGAAAGATAGATGCAAGTAAAAAAGTTAGCACAGTTGATGATATAATGAAGGTAAAGGCATTTGAAGAAATAGAAATCAGTCAGACTAATGGAAAGACTAGAGCATTTATGAAAATTCAAGATGGATGTGACAGATTTTGTACCTATTGCATCATTCCTTATGCCCGAGGACGTGTTAGAAGTAGGGATATTGATAGTATAGTTGATGAAGTGAAAAAATTGGCTAAAAATGGCTATAAAGAGGTTGTATTAACAGGAATACATGTAGCATCTTATGGAAAAGATTTAAAAGATAAGAATATTAAACTTCTTGATGTAATAAAACAAATAAATGAGATAGATGCAATAGAGAGAATTAGACTTAGCTCTGTTGAACCAATTTTGTTTACTGATGAATTTGTGAATGAAGTTTTAAAGATGGAGAAGGTTTGTCCTCATTATCATCTATCACTTCAAAGTGGATGTGATGAAACTCTAAAAAGAATGAATAGAAGATATACAACTTTAGAGTATAAGACTATTGTGGATAGATTAAGAGATAAAATGCCAAATGTAGCAATAACTACAGATGTAATAGTAGGTTTTCCAGGAGAAACAAATGAGGAATTTAAACAAACATACGAGTTTTTAAAAGATATAGAGCTTTCACAAATGCACATTTTTAAATATTCGCCAAGAAAAGGAACTCCAGCTGCAACTATGGAAAATCAAATTGACCCTCAAATAAAACACTTTAGAAGTGAACAACTTTTAAATTTAAGCAAAGAAAACTTTAATAAATTTGCAACTAAATTTATTGGCAGTGAATTAGATGTTTTATTTGAACAAAATATAGAGGGGAATAAGTTTGAGGGACTAACTTCAAATTATATAAGAGTTGTTGTTGAAAGTGACAAAAACATACAAGGTCAGATATTAAAAGTAAAAATAAATGATGTAAAAAATGAATATGTAGAAGGAATTTTGCTATAACATGTAGAAATTATAATATTTATAAGATAGGAGGTGGAAGGAAATGGATTGTATATTTTGTAAAATAGCGAACGGAGAAATACCTTCAACTAAAGTTTATGAAGATGAAAGAGTATTGGCATTTAATGATTTGAACCCAGTTGCTCCATATCATATATTAGTTGTACCTAAAAAACATTATGATAGTGTAATTGATATTCCTGATATAGAAATGGATATTGTGTCACATATTCATGTTGTTATTAATAAAATAGCTAAAGAGAAAGGTTTTGACCAAACTGGATTCAGAATCATAAATAATTGTGGAAGCGATGGAGGGCAAGAAGTTAAGCATTTGCACTATCATATTTTAGCAGGTAAAAAGCTTCCTAATTACGAAGCAGAACAAAACTAAACTAAATTATTGAAAAATTGAGTTCCTTCTTGATAAAAATACTTGATAAAAGTAAAAATTTAGTTTATAATAAACAAAGTGTTAGGTTGTAATGCATATTATGCAAAAAGAACATAGTTACAGTCCCAGCATAATTGCGCTATTGGAGGGAGGGAAAAAGAAATGTCAGAAGTAAGAGTTAGAGAAAATGAAACATTAGACAGCGCTTTAAGAAGATTTAAGCGTCAATGTGCAATGTCTGGCATCATGTCAGAAGTAAGAAAAAGAGAGCACTATGATAAGCCAAGCGTTAAGCGTAAGAAAAAAGCTGAAGCAGCAAGAAGAAAAAACGCTAAAAAATAGTAGTAAATAAGAATAAAGAGGTGAAGGGGATGTCCCTTAAGCAAAAGTTACAAGAGGATTTGAAATCTTCGATGAAAAACAAAGATACAGTGAGAAAATCTGTAGTAACTTTAATAAGAGCTTCCATAAAGCAGTATGAAGTTGATAATAGAACTGAACTTAATGAAGATGGAATTATCGATGTAATAGCAAAACAATTAAAGCAACGTAGAGATGCATTAGTTGAATTTGAAAAAGCTGGAAGAGAAGACTTAATAAAAGAAACAGAAGCTGAAATTGAAGTTTTAAAAGAGTACCTACCTCAACAATTAAGCGAAGAAGAGTTAGAAGAAATTGTAAAATGTACTATATCTGAAGTAGGAGCAACATCTATGAAAGATATGGGAAAAATAATGTCAGTTATTCAACCAAAAGTTAAGGGTAGAGCTGACGGAAAACTTATAAATAAGTTGGTAAAACAAAACTTACAATAGATTGATATAGCCTAGAGAGAAATCTCTAGGCTTTTTATAATTTTTGAGAATAACAAGTCATATCTAAGCATATCTATAATCAAAGAAAATTTTGAAAGAAGGGGAAAAATTTGATTATATCGGTAAAGGAAATTAGAAATTTTTTGATAAACATATCAATACCATTAATAATAGGTTATTTGAGTAGTATTTTGACCATGTTGATTAGTGGAACAGATATTTCAACGTACTATTTACAACTTACAAAACCAAGTTTTGCACCACCAGCTTTTATCTTCCCTATAATTTGGACTATATTGTACATATTGATGGGTATATCTTCATACCTAATATTAAAAAAAGGTTACAACTTGCCTAAAGTAAGAGATGCAGTATTTTATTATGGATTACAACTTGCATTAAATTTTGTATGGAGTATATTATTTTTTGGATTTGGACTTAGATTTACAGCTTTAATAGACATCATAATAATGATTATGGTTTCTATAATAGTTATTTTGAAATTTTCTAAAATAGATAAGAGAGCTGGATATATAAATTTGGTTTATCTAATGTGGTTGGTTTATGCTGGATTTTTGAATTATTTTATATGGTTTATTAATAAATAGTTATATGGTTTGTTAATAAATAGAATGTAAAGGTTTTGTAAATTACCCCGTACTTTTAATAATATCATATCAAATAAAAAATAAATAGACTATTAAAAATAATCATTTTCATATACAATTATATTAATTTAAATATAATAAATGTATCAAAAATATATTTAAAGATGAACATATTAAAGTATTAGAATTGGAAAGGCTCGAAGGGAGAGGTTTTTATGCAAATAATAGTATCTGGGAGACAAATGAAATTAACTGACGGAATAAAAGGATACGTAGATGGAAAATTAAGTAGGTTAGAAAAATACCTTGATCCTGAATCAGAAGTGAAAGTAACAGTAAGTGCGAAAAAGGATAGACAGAAAGTGGAGGTTACAATAATTCCTATTAGTGGTCAAATAATAAGGGCAGAAGACGTAGAAGAAGATTTATATGCAGCAATTGACATTGTTTGTGACAAATTAAGTAGACAAGTTGTAAAGTATAAGACTAAGGTTAAAGACAAAGTTCAAAATAATAAGAGCATAAGATTTGAAAATATTGACTTTATAGATAATAGTAGCGAATTTAATGATTATGATTATGATGATGAGGAAGATGAAAATATAGTTATAGAAAGAAGAAAGAAATTTAATGTAAAACCTATGAGTTCAGAAGAGGCAATTCTTCAGATGGAGTTGGTAGGACACAATTTCTATATGTTTAGAAATCAAGATAATTTTGAAATAAATATAGTATATAAGCGTAAAGCAGGTGGATATGGTTTAATAGAGCAAGACTAATAAAAAAATTGTATACTTTTTAGATTTTATATAAAAAAAAGTAAAAAGGTAATTATGTTGATTTTTATCAATATGATTACCTTTTTCTTGTTTAAATAATATATTAAATAGTAGGTATTTACTGTCTAAAAATTTTTAAAACTACTCCACGATAGTATCAATAAAGTGCATAAATACCTATTTTAAGCATAAAATTAATTAAGGGGGTAATGCTCATGTTAGAAATATCCACTGATTTACAAGTAAATCAACCAGTTGTTACTGTTACAAGTAATACTTTTATGAGTATAGAAAATTATCTATCAATACTAGAATATGAAGTTGATTTAATAAAAATAAAGACTAAGGTAAAAACAATTAAAATATCTGGGGATAAACTTTCACTTAAGTATATTACTGACAGTGAGATAGGTATAAAGGGAATTATATACAATGTGGAGTATGTTGATTAGGAGGAGATACACTTGATAAGTTTTATAAGGGGATACTATGTTATAGTTGTGGAAGGAGTAGGGCTTGAACAATTTTTAAATCATCTTATAAGAAACGGGATAAATGTTTACAATGTAACTAGAATAAAAAATACTAAAATCGAGTTTAATATAAATAGACAAGATATAAAAGAATTTAAGAATATTTATAGAGGGAGTAAGTTTGATATTAAGGTAAAACAAAAAACAGGAGTTCCTTTTATTATTAAAAGAATTTATAAGCACAAAGGTATGTGGATTTGTGCTATTGTTTCTTTGCTTTTATTGATGTCAACATCACAATTTGTAACGGATGTGTATATACAATCTCCAGAAGGTATAAAAAAAGAAGCTCTTAGAAGTGAACTTTATAAAGTTGGAGTGAGACCAGGAGTATACAAAAAGAGTATTGATAGAAAAGAAGTTAGAGACCATATGATGTCAAAATTTAATGATGTTGCATATTTATCTATTAATGTAAAGGGAACCAATATATTTGTTACTGTTACAAAAAAGGCTGAATCCTTAAAATCTACAGACCAATCAAATTATTGTAATGTAATTGCTTTAAAAAATGGTATAATAGAAAAGGTAATCCCTAGAAGTGGTAAGTCTGTTGTTAAATCTGGAGATATAGTCCAAAAGGGAGATGTCTTACTAAATGGTGCTAATACAAAATCAATACCAGAAGTATGGGCAAGTACTTTCTATGAATCTACTAAAAAGGCAAGCTATGTAGATACTGTAAATAAAAAAACTGGAGAAAAGAAAAAAGTACATACAATAAGTTTTTATGATAAAGAATTTACAATTAGAAAAAATATAAAATATAAGAACTATGTTGTTGAAAATAAAGAAAAAAGACTTTCAATGGGAGATTATACTTTCCCTATAAAAATAAAGACGAGTACTTTTTATGAAACCGAAAAAGTTGAAGTGAAAAAGAACAAAGAAGAGTTGAAAAAAGAACTATCTGAAAAAGCTTTAAAAGAATTAGAATACATAATACCAGCTTCGGCTAGAATAATAGATGTAAAACATAGCTATAAGGTTAATAAAAATATGTTAGAATATTTAATAACAGTTCAAACTAGTGAAAATATCGCTAAAATTTATCCTCTTAGTAAATCAGAGGCAGAAAGATTTATAAAGGAAGATAGTAAACCAAAAGAAGGAGAAGAGGAAGTTCCTTCTAATCCACAAAAAAGACCCATAAATGATATAAGAAATGAGTTTAATGAGGATAATAAAGATAATAACGACCAAAATAATTCTGATGGAAATAATAGCAATCAAAATAGTAACAATAGTCAAAATAATAATAGTAACAATAATTAATAAAATTTAACTTAAAACTTGAGGAGGATTAATTCAATTGATAATACAAAAAAAATTTACAATAGCAGATGGCAATTTTGAAAGAGAGTTATTTGGCAACTTTGATGAAAATGTAAAATTAATAGAGAAAACTTTAAATATAGATGTAATACTTAGAGAGGGTAATATAATTTTAATAGGAGAAGAAAAAAATGTAGATTCTGCATTAAAACTTATGAATGAATTGCATCAAACTGTATCAAATGGTAAGCATTTAGATAAACAAAGCATTTCTTATTCATTATCTCTTTTACTTGAAGGCAGTGAGCAAAAGATAAAAGAACTTGAAGGTACAATCGTTATAACTCAAAGAGGTAAAGCTGTTCAACCTAAAACTTTAGGGCAAAAAGAGTATATAAAGCTTATAGAAAATAATGATATAACTTTTGGTGTTGGACCTGCTGGAACAGGAAAGACTTATCTTGCTGTGGCTATGGCAGTGAAAGCTTTTAAAAGAGATGAAGTTAGTAGAATTATACTTACAAGACCAGCAGTGGAAGCTGGAGAAAGTTTAGGCTTTTTACCAGGAGATTTAAAAGATAAAGTCGACCCATATTTAAGACCATTATATGATGCATTATTTGAAATGTTGGGTGCTGATAAGTTTAATAAGTATTTAGAAAGAGGTACTATAGAAGTTGCACCACTTGCATTTATGAGAGGTAGAACTCTTGATAATTCTTTTATAATATTAGATGAAGCTCAAAATACAACTTCTGAGCAAATGAAAATGTTTTTAACTAGATTAGGATTTGGTTCTAAGGCTGTAGTTACAGGCGATATAACACAAACAGATTTGCCACAAAATAAAAAAAGTGGTCTTATACAAGCTACAGAGATTCTTAAGGGCGTTCAAGGGATAGGCTCTATAATGTTAACAGACAGAGATGTTGTAAGACATGAGTTAGTACAAAGAATAATAAGAGCTTATGAGAAGTATGATAAAAAAGAAGAATTTAAAAAAGAAGAGCGCAAAAAAATGAAAATACAGGAAAAGACTTTCAAAAGAAAGTAAAAGTGTAGTAATATAGATGTATAGCATTATTAATGAATAAAAAGTAGGTGTAATTAATGGATTTGATATTAGATGATAGACAAGATAAATTAGAAGTAAATGAAGAACTAATAGAAAAAATAAAAGATATAATTTTAGAGTGTTTGGATTATGAAGGATATGATGATAATTATGAAGTGAGTCTTTCTTTTGTAGATAATAAAGAGATTCATGAATTAAATAGAGAATATAGAGGAGTTGATAGACCAACTGATGTTTTATCATTTCCTCTTTTAAGTGATGATTTTGAAGATATTGAATTGGAAGAAGAATCTTTAGGAGATATAGTAGTATCTCTTGAAAGAGCTTTAGAGCAAAGCATAGAATATAATCATAGTTTTGAAAGAGAAGTATGTTTTTTAATATGTCATAGTATGTTTCATCTTTTAGGGTATGACCATGATACAGATGAAAATACAAAGGAAATGAGAGAAAAAGAAGAATACATATTAAATAAGTTAAACATAACAAGGGAGTAATTCTTATGAAAACAGGAAAAACTCGTCAAGGTATAATTAAAGCTTTTAACGCAGCTATAGAAGGAATATTATATACATTTAAATTTGAAAGAAATATGAAAATACATTACTTAGGTTCAGTTGCTGTGCTTATAATAAGTTTATTTTTTAACTTTTCAAAACTGGAAATGATAATGTTACTGATGTCTATATGTTTAGTTGTAGTTGCTGAGATGTTTAATACAGCTATAGAAAAAGCAGTAGACTTGGTAACTGATGAATATCACGTACTTGCAAAAATAGCAAAAGATGTTGCAGCAGGCGGTGTACTAGTAGCAGCATTAAACTCAGTGGTGGTTGGATATATTTTATTTTATGATAAATTGACAGATATATCTGGGATTCTAATTTATAAGATAAGAGAATCAGAGTTGCATATAACCTTGATATGTATATTATTGGTTCTTATAGCTGTAGTAGTAGTAAAAGCATTGACTTCAACAGGGACACCTTTAAAAGGAGGTATGCCAAGTGGTCATGCTGCTTTAGCATTTGCTATAGCAACTGCAATTACGCTTATGACAGAAAGAGTAGTTGCATCTACTCTTGCATATATAATGGCTGTATTGGTTGCTCAAAGTAGGATTGAGGGAAAAATACATACATTCTGGGAAACTATAGCAGGAGCTTTGTTAGGCGTGTTAATAGCAATATTAGTATTTCAGCTTGGAATGTTTTATAATTAAAATGAATGTACATAAAATATTTAAAATGAAACAAATCTGTGATAATTAAATTTTTATGATATAATGTAGAGTATTAAATAAAAAGAAATTCTAATAAGTGTATACAGGAGGAGATGTTGTGGACAACATAGAATTGTTAAAGTTGGCAGAAGATGCTAGACAACATTCTTATGCTCCTTACTCAGGTTTTAGAGTGGGTGCAGCTCTTTTAACTAAGAGTGGAAAAGTTTATACTGGATGTAATATAGAATGTGCATCATTAGGTGGAACAAATTGCGCAGAAAGAACAGCTATTTTTAAGGCTATATCAGAAGGTGACAAAGATATATATAAAATAGCTATAGCAAGTGATAACTCAGAAAATAATGAGCAAACATATCCTTGTGGAATATGTAGACAAGTAATTATAGAGTTTGGTTCTGATATAAAAATAATAACAGGATATACTAAAGGAGAGGTGTTTGAGCATGATATAAAAGATTTGCTACCAAACTATTTCTCTGGAAATGATTTAAAATAAATTAAAAAATTAAAATGAATTTAAAGTAGTTAAATACAAGAAGGTAAAAGTTAGGAGACAGTTAATGTTCAAATCAGGATTTGTCAGTATAGTAGGTAGACCAAATGTAGGGAAATCTACTTTAATGAATAATGTAGTAGGGGAAAAGATAGCTATAATGAGTGATAAACCTCAGACTACAAGAAATACAATACAAGCAGTCTATACAGATGAAGAAAATCAAATAGTATTTTTAGATACACCAGGTATTCACAAACCTAAAAATAAATTAGGTGAATTTATGGTAAAGGCAGCAACAGAAGCTTTTAAAAATGTAGACTTAATATTATTTGTAGTTGATGACTCTAAAAAAATAGGTCCTGGAGACAGAAAAATAATAGAGGATTTAAAATCTGTTAAGACACCAATAATTCTAGTTGTAAATAAAATAGACCAACTAGGCCAAAAAGATGAATTGTTTGATATAATAAAAATGTATGATAGAGAAGGTATTTTCAAAGAGATAGTACCAATATCAGCATTAAAAGGGAAAAATACAGATACTTTAATAAAAGTTATACAAAATTACTTAGAAGAAGGACCAAAGTATTTTCCAGATTATATGATTACAGACCAACCAGAGAGAGTATTAATAGCAGAACTTATAAGAGAAAAAGTTCTTCATTATCTTAATGATGAAATACCTCATGGTGTAGCTGTTGAAATTGAAAAAATGAAAGCAAGAAATGATAAAGAAATAGTAGATGTATCTGCTGTAATATATTGTGAAAGAGATTCACATAAGGGAATAATAATAGGAAAGAATGGTAGGAAGCTAAAAGGAATAGGTAAATCAGCAAGACAAGATATAGAATTACTTTTAGGTTCACAAATAAATCTCCAATTATGGGTTAAGGTTAAAGAAAATTGGAGAAATTTACAAAATTATATAAATAATTTTGGATATAATGATAAATAAAGGTGGGTTATATGGATAGGAAACTGGATGCTTCCCAAGATTTATTATATGAAGTAAAATCATTAATTGATAATAATAAAGTATTGGAGTTAAGAGAATTAATAGAGGAATATCATATAATTGATATATTCGATATAATGGAAAATTTAGAGGAAGACATGAAAATTCAACTGTTTGAAGTACTTCCTCTGGATATGGCATCTTCTATATTAGAAGAAGGTAGTGTAGAGTTTTTTATTAGTATTTTATCTAAGTTAGATGTAGAACACGCAAAAAACATACTTGAACTTATGTCTCTTGGAGATATGGCAGACAAACTTAGTGAGCTTGAAGAAGAAGAAAGAGAACATATAATAAATCTTTTAAATCAAGAAAACGCTGACTATGTAAAAGAATTATTATTCTATGATGAAGACTCTGCAGGTGGAACGATGACCACTGGATATATTTCTATAAATAAAGATATGACAGCTCTTGAGGCAATAGAACATATGAGAGAAGAAGCTGATGAAGCTGAGACTATTTATTATATATATGTAGTTGATGATGAAGAAAAGCTAGTTGGAGTATTATCGTTAAGAGAGTTAATAATAGCGAGAGATGCAAATATAGTAGAAGACTTAATGAGTGAAAATATAATCTCTGTTTATGTAGATGAAGATAGAGAAGAAGCAGTTAGGTTAGTATCGAAATACAATTTAATAGCAATTCCAGTAGTAGATAGACAAGAAAAGCTAAAAGGGATAATAACAGTAGATGATATAATAGATGTTATGGAAGAAGAAGCAACTGAAGATATGTATAAATTTGCAGGAAGTTCAGAACATGAAAGAGAAGTTGCTGAAAAGGAAAATCCTACATTAAAAGAGCAGACAATATCAGCTCTTAGAGGTAGACTGCCATGGTTAATTATTACATTAATTGGAGGTCTATTAGCTTCTTTAATACTTTCTAATTTAGATTATATAATGAATCCTATATATGCTCCGTTGGTATTTTTTATACCTGTAGTAATAGGTATGGGTGGTAATATTGGAACACAATCATCATCTGTTACAGTAATAACATTGTCTAACAAAGATTTGAATTTTAGCAATGTAGTAAGAGAAGGTATTGTAGGAATTATTACAGGTCTTTTGTGTAGTATAATAACAGGTATTGTAATTTACTTTGTCATGAAAAAATTAGATATTGTATTAATTGTTTCAATATCATTATTTATAAATATGGTTTTGGGTGCAACGATAGGTGCATTTATGCCTGTTTTATTAAAAAAGATGGATGCAGATCCATCTACAGTTTCATCACCAATTATATCTACAGCTCTTGATATAACTGGTATAGCAGTTTATTTTATAATAACGACAGCATTATTGTCAAAAATTGTTTAATAACTTTATGTATGATTTATCCTCTTCTTACTAAAAATATAAGTATAAATGTAAGAAGGGGGTTTTTTAAAAATGAACAATATCAGTTGGGAAGTTTTTAAAAAAACAGGTAGTGTAGATGCATATCTATATTTCTGTGATTGCAAAAACCTAAGTGAAGAAGTCGAAGAAGTAAGGGAGAAAAAAGAAGACGATGATAATCCTGAACACCCAGGGGATAGTACTTAAAGCTATAAGGTACAAGGAAAGTGATATAATACTTACTCTGTTTACGAGAAAGCTTGGAAAAGTATCTGCAATAGCAAAAGGAGCCAAAAAAAATAAGAGCTCTTTACTTTCATCATCACAGTTATTTTCTTATAGCAATTTTACTTTAAAAAAACAAGGAAATATGTACAAGGTTACCCAAAGTGAAATCATAAAAAGTTTTTATAATATATCCTACGATATAGAGGCATTTTCTTATGCTACATATATTACAAAATTAGTTGAAAATTCTATACTTGAAAATCAAACTAATAATAGGTTATTTATATTACTTGCACAGACGCTGTATTTATATACACAAGAGAATACAGATAATAGATTTGTAACAGCTGCATTTGAGTTAAAGTTCTTGGACTATATAGGATTTAAACCGATAGTAAATAAATGTATTAATTGCGGAAGTAAAATTTTGCAAAATTCTATGTTTAATATTTATGAAGGTGGTATACTATGTAGTAAGTGTAATACACTTTTTGATAATAATATAAAATTGGATTTAACAACTGTTAGTCTAATGGAATATGTATTAAGGAATGATATTTTAACATGTAGCAAAGCTAAAGTATCAAAATATATAACACATGAACTCGAAAATATACTAGAAAAATATTTGAAGGTTTATGTTGATAATATTAATCTAAAATCATTACACGTATTGCAAAGTGTAAAAAATAATAAGGGAGTGGATAATAATGAGTAGTAATATAACTATTGAAATGGTTGATTCAGTCTTTGAAAGAGTTCCAGGAGCAACTTATGCAGAAGCAAAAGAAGCATTAGTGGAATGTAATGGAGATGTAATTGAGGCAGTAATATATTTAGAAAATAAAAAGAATACTTGTAATTGTAAAGCTAAATCTGCTAAAGAAACTATGGAAGAAGTATTTGGTAAAGATGGAGAAAATATAAAATATCAATTAAAAGAACTTCTTAAAAAAAGTAGTGTTGTAAGAGTAATAGTTGAAAAAGATGGAAAAACTATGATGAATATTCCTTTAACAGTAGGCGTTGTTGGATTAGCTTTTGTACCATTAGCTACTCTAGTTGGTTTATCAGCAGCTGTTATAAGTAAATATCGTATAAAAGTTCAAAATGAAGAAGATGGTGAAGTTGTAGACTTAGGTGAATTAAATGAAGAAAAACTTCATGTTTTGAAGAATATGATAACTAATGCAGCTAAAGATGTAAAAGATGTAGTAGTTGATAAAAAAGAAGATGATAAAGACGTAACTGCTGATCTTATGAAAGAAGAATCTGAAAAGAATAATGAAAACGAAGACGAAAATAAATAGATATAAAGTGACTTTTAAAAAATGAAAAGAAGATAATTATAAGAATTATCACTAACATTGACAAATTTTATAGAATTTGATATTCTAAAAGTTGTAGAAGAACTATTAAAATAGCCTTTCGTGTAGACGAGAGGCTTTATTGTTATAGGAGGGATTTTTATGAATTTTCAAGAAATGATACTGGCATTGCAAAAATACTGGTCAAAGCAAGGTTGTATCATGATGCAACCTTACGATGTTGAAAAAGGTGCTGGAACTATGAATCCTAATACTTTTTTAAGATCATTAGGACCTGAACCTTGGCAAGTATGCTATGTAGAGCCTTCAAGAAGACCAGCAGATGGAAGATATGGTGAAAACCCAAACAGATTATATCAACATCATCAATTCCAAGTTATACTAAAGCCATCTCCAGATAATATACAAGAATTGTATTTAGAGAGCTTAAAAGAAATTGGAATTGACCCAAGTGAACATGATATAAGATTTGTTGAAGACAACTGGGAAGCTGCTACAGTTGGTGCTTGGGGACTTGGATGGGAAGTTTGGTTAGATGGTATGGAAATAACTCAATTTACATACTTCCAACAAGTAGGTAATATTGAATGTGAGCTTGAGACAGGAGAAATTACATATGGATTAGAAAGATTAGCTATGTACATTCAAGAAGTTGATAGTGTTTATGATTTAAAATGGAATGATAAAATAACTTATGGCGAAGTGTTTAATAAAGCTGAGTATGAAAACTCAGTGTATGCATTTGAATTATGTGATGCAGATATGTTGTTTAATCTATTTGATATATATGAAAAAGAAGCATTAAGACTTATGGAAAGCGGTCTTGTAATACCTTCATATGACTATGTATTAAAATGTTCTCATGCATTTAATACATTGGATGCAAGAGGAGCAATAGGTGTTAGTCAAAGAGCTTCATTTATAGGTAGAGTTAGAAATATGGCAAAAACTGTTGCAGAAACTTTTGTAAAACAAAGAGAAGAAATGGGATTCCCTCTTTTAAAGGACGGTGACAAATAATGAAAAATTATCTTTTATTTGAAATCGGTGTTGAAGAAATGCCATCAAGATTTATGGGTAGTACACTAGAACAATTAAAAAACAATCTTAATAAATTATTTGAGGAAAATAGAATATCTTTTAATAAAATAGATGCCTATGGAACACCAAGAAGATTGACTTTAGTAGTTGAAGGCTTAAGTGATAAGCAAAGTGACTTAGAAGAAGAAATAAAAGGTCCTGCTAAGAAGATTGCTGTTGATGCAGAAAATAATTTCACAAAACCAGCTTTAGGATTTATAAAAAGTAAAGGATTAAGAGAATCTGACATATATTTTAAACAAGTTGGAAAAGATGAATATATTTTTGCTACTATAAAGCAAGCAGGGAAAGACACTTCAGAAGTGTTAAAAGAGATATTACCAGAAACTATAAAATCTGTAGTATTCCCAAAAGCTATGCGTTGGGGAGGAAAAAACCTAAAATTTGCAAGACCTATAAGATGGATAGTTACATTGTTAAATGATAAGGTATTAGAATTTGATTTAGAAGGAATAATATCTTCTAATGTAACAAAAGGACATAGATTCTTAGGGGAAAGTACAATAGAAGTTAATTCTATAGAAGAATATTTTGAAAAATTAGAGAAAAATTATATAGTTTTAGACCAAAATAAGAGAAAAGAAATTATAAGAAAACAATGTATAGAAGTAGCCAACTCTTTAGGTGGCGAAGTTGAGTTTGATGAAGATTTACTTGAAGAGGTAACTTACTTAGTTGAATATCCAACTGCTTTTTATGGCGAATTTAATACAGACTATATAAAACTACCAAAAGAAGTTATTATAACTCCTATGAAACAACATCAAAGATATTTCCCAGTACTTAAAGAAGGAAAACTGTTACCTAACTTTATAGCTGTTAGAAATGGAGACTCTTACAGAATAGATAATGTTAAAGCTGGAAATGAAAAAGTTTTAGAAGCAAGACTTGCTGATGCTTTATTTTTCTATAGAGAAGATACTAAGAGAAACTTGGAAAGCTACATAGAAAAATTAAAAACAGTTGTTTTCCAAGTAAAATTGGGTACTATTTACGACAAAACTTTAAGACTTGAAAAACTAAGTGCTGATATACTTGATAGTTTAGGATTAGCAGATGAAAAGGCAGACACTATGAGAGCTGCTAAATTATCTAAAGCAGATTTAGTTACTGGAATGGTAGGAGAGTTTGACGAATTACAAGGTTTTATGGGAAAAGAATATGCGAAGGTTGGAGGAGAAAATAATGTTGTAAGTGAGGCTATTTTTGAACATTATTTACCAAGATTTGCAGGAGATATTCTTCCTAAAACTAATGCAGGAGTAGCTTTATCAATAGCTGATAAATTAGATTCAATAGCAGGATTTTTTGCCATAGGAATACAACCAACAGGTTCTCAAGACCCATATGCTTTAAGAAGACAAGCTTTAGGTATACTTAGTATACTTATGGATAGAAAAGTAGCTGTAGACTTAAAAGTACTTATTGAACATGCTTTAGATAATTATTCTGAGTTAGATTTCAATAAAGATGAAGTTGTTGAGCAAATAATGAACTTCTTTAATGAAAGAGTAAAAAATCTATTTAAAGATTTAGGTATAAGATATGATGTTGTTGATGCTGTTTTAAGCTCTGATATAAATGATATTTCTGATATGCATATGAGAGCTTTAGAGCTTAATAATTGGCTAGAAAAAGATGAATTAGTGGAAATGCTTACTGCATTTAATAGAGTTTCTACTTTGGCTCAAAAAGCAGAATGTGATAGAATTGATGAAAATCTATTAAAAGAAGATGCTGAAATTAAGCTCTATAATGAATTTAAGCAAGTAAAAGTAAGAGTAAAAGAATTATTAAAAGACAAGAAATACGGTACTGCTTTAGATGAGTTTGCATCTTTAAGACCTGTAGTTGATAACCTATTTGATTCAGTTATGGTTATGGATAATGATGAATCTATTAAAAATAACAGACTTGGTTTACTTAAACAAATATATGATACTATGCTAGAAATTTGCGATTTATCTAAAATAGTTTACAAATAGTATAAAAACATAATTAATTATAAAAATGGGGTTGTCTCAAATTTGATTTTTTCTAATCAAATTTTAAGTTCAACTCCCTTTTTGAATTTTTATATGTTATTTTAGATTAGGGGTTCTTAGGAACTTCTTTTCTTTTTTTGCAAAAAAGGAGATGATTCAAATTTTTACTTTAAGACATATCATTTTTTATAAGATAAATTGTCAACATAAGTGTAGTACTTCAAAAAATGTAAAATGTATGTATAATAATAATCTATATAAATTAACTTTAAAGTAAATAATTAAATATTTACAATAAAAGATGCTTATTCTGAGCAATAGATAATATATTAGGTTTTTAATTTCACTTTATAGTGAAATTAAAAACCTTTTAAAAATATTGTATAGAAAATATAATAACAATATAAGCATCTTACACAAATCGATATTAAATTACACAAGTGATAAAAAACAAAATAATTTTACATTATTTTTAGAACGTAAGAATAAATAATAGGGAGGTGTAAGAGTGCGAATATTAAATATTATAAATGATTTAGAAGACACAAATAAGTATCTATCTATAGCATATTTTATAGATAAGTATTCTGTGTCTAAAAGAACACTACAAAATGATTTTTCATATTTATCTAAAGTATCTAGTGATAAAGGTTTTAATATAATACAAAAAAGAGGGTTAGGTTATTTATTAGAGATTGAAGATAGTACTTTATTTGAGAAATTTAAAGTTGAGTTATCTAAGTATCTAGATCAACCTAAGTTAAACGTTGAAAGTATAATTTCATGTATTATCTTAAATGAAGATTATATAACTATAGACAAAATACTAGGTAAATTAAGGTCAAGTAGGTCAGTAGTAAAAGGATATAAAGAAGATATTGATTCTTATTTAGAAAAATACAATCTTAAGCTAGAAAGAAAATCTCACTATGGATTAAGAATTATGAATAGCATGAAAGAAAGAAGAGAATTGATAGTAGACCTTTATATAAAAGAAAATGAAATTATAGAAGAGTATATTGATAGTGGTTTGGAAAACGATTTTAAAAAAATACAGGAAAAATTTATCAGTAAATTAAGAGAAAATAATTTAGTCATAAATTATATGGAACTAAAAGAAATACTTTCTTGGTTAAAAGTAACTATGTATATAGATAAGCAAGCTAAATTATTAAAACTAGATGATAGCAACAATGAATATGGATTAAATTTATCTAATGAAGATTACAATACATTACAATCTTTGATAAAGAAAAAAGCTAGAAAAAAATTTAGCAGACAAGAAAACATAGATAGCTTAAGAGAGGATTTAGAATATTTCTTAGAACAATTTGATAAAGAAAATAATACATATTTTAATGAAGATGAAGAATTTAAAAAATCATTACTAAATCATTTAACAGAATTGTTAAAAAGGTCAACTTTTAGTATATCTTACCAAAACCCACTTATAGATGAAATACAAATCAAATACCCAGTTGCTTTTAATATGGCTATATTACTAGGAAAAATGATGTACAAAAAGTATAATGTTGAAATCCAAAGGGATGAAATTGGATTTATAGCTACATACTTTGCCATGAATATGGAAAAACAAGCTATCTACGAATTTAGAAAGTATAATTCAATAGCAATAGTATGCTCATCAGGTGGCGGAAGTGCTCAGTTAATAAAATTTAAAATAAGTAGTTTATTTGAAAAAACTAATATAAAAACTTTTTCGCTTATACAGATGAAAGAGTTAGAAAAATTTAATCCAGATATTATTTTCTCGATTTGTGAACTAGATATAAAATTAGAAGTACCTATTATATATATAAAAGAACTTTTAGATGATTATGATATTTTAAGAATCAAAGAGTTGATTATGTTTGAAAAATTTAAGGAGTATTCTTTAGAAAATAAAGAACAAGCTTTTATCAGTAAGTTTTTTAGAAGTGACTATTTTAATATAGACAATGATTCAAGAGATTATATTAAGTGTCTAGAGGATATGTCCCAAAATATAGAATTAAAAGGTGCAGGAGATTATGGATACTCTGAAAAGGTTTTGAAAAGAGAGTCCTTTGCAATGAATATATATATAAATGGAGTTGCAACACCTCATCCTATAGATATTGATGGAAATGAGAATCTAATTTCAGTGAAGATTTTACAAAATCCAATAGTATTTGAAGGCAAAAAAGTTTCTTTAATATTTATGATTTGTTTGAAAAAAGAAAACATTGGACTTTATAAAAAAATTAGTAGTAGTCTATATGAAATAATGAATGACATAGAAACTGTTCGATTACTTATAAATGCTAAAACATTCAAAGAATTTGTAGCTTTAATAAATCAAAGAATATAGAGGGTAATTATATGAGTATAAATTATTTAAAAAAACTATGTGAAGCAGATGGAATAGCTTCAAATGAACAAGAAATAAGGAATATATTAGCTGAAAATATAAATGGAGAAATTAGTTTTGATAACTTAGGGAGTATGATAGTTCGCCATAGAGGTGATGGATTGAAAATGATGTTTTGTGCTCATATGGATGAAGTTGGATTTATAGTAAGGCATATAAGTGATATTGGAATGTTACATTTAATTAATGTTGGTGGAGTTAAAGATAGTGCAAAGTCTTTCCAGAAAGTAAATATAACCAAAGTTGATGGAACTAAGATAAAAGGACTTATGAATTGTTCATATGATGAAAATCACAACGTAAAAGATGTATATGTAGACGTAGGAGTAAGTACAGCTAAAGAGGTTGAAGATTTAGGTATAAATATAGGGGATATGGTATGTTTTGCTAGTGATAGTGAGATGTTAAGTGAAAATGTACTTATGGCAAAGGCTTTAGATGATAGAATAGGATGCTATGTACTTAAAGAGATAGATAGAAGAATTAATAAAATAAAAAAGGATGACAATGATATATATCTTGTATATACAAGTTCTGAAGAAGTTGGACTAAGAGGTGGCAAAACAGCATCGGAAGTAGTGAATCCTGATATAGTGTTTGCTATAGATGTTGCTTGTGCACCAGATTTAATTAGAAATTGTACTAATCAACGTCAATTATCTAAAGGTTGTATGATAGTGCATTATGATAAAACAATGATTCCTAATAAAAAATTCTTGAATTATATGAAAAACCTAGCAACTAAGTATGATATAAAATTTCAATGCGATATGTTTAGTGGTGGCGGAACAGATGCTGGAAATGCACATCTAGTAAATGAAGGAAAACTAGCTATAGTTTTAGGTGTTCCCTTAAGATACTGTCATGGAAACTATTCAATGGTAGATATGAGGGATGTTGAAGAGGTTATCAATTTATGTACTGCTGTTATTAATGATATGAATATAGAGAAGTACAATGATATATTAAAATTTATTTAACAACATAGGAGGTAAGCATGGAAAATCTAGAAATGAAAATAATGGAGATAATAGTTTCTTCAGGAGATAGTAAAGCAAAGTCATTTGAAGCTTTAAATAAAGTGAAAGAAGGTGACTATGAAGGGGCTAGAGCTTGTATGGAAGAAGCTAGAAAAATAGACCTAGAAGCACATAATGCACAAACTGCATTAATACAAAGTGAATTATCTGGAGATTGTGAAAGTAAGTCAATGGTGAGTTTATTAATGATGCATGCTCAGGACCATTACATGACTTCACAATTATCTAGAGATTTAATAGAAAAATTAATAGATGTATTTGAATCTAAGGAGGCGTAAAAATGAGAATAATATTATGTTGTGCAGGTGGATTTTCGACTACAATGTTAATGAAAAACATGGAGAACACTGTAAAAAATAGTAAAAAATTAAATACTGAGGATTTTGAATTTAAAGCAATACCAGTAGATTTATTAAAAAATGAGGTTGATAACTGTGATGTATTAGTTATAGGACCACAAATAGCTCATAGACTTGATTACATAAAGCCTATATTAGAACCTAAAAATGTACCATATGTAGTAATAGATCAAAATACATATGGGAAAATGGATGGTGCAACTGCACTTAAGATGGCATTAATAGCTCACAAAAAAGCTAATATGTAACACTTAGTAAAGTATAATATATGACTAACAGGGGGGAAAATAATGTTTGAAAAGTTCGAACAATTTATGAATAAATATCTTACACCGATTGCACAAAAGATGGACAAACAGCATCACTTAAGTGCAATTAAAAAGTCAATGGTGGCAATGACTCCAATACTTATAATAGGAAGTTTAAGTCTTGTGCCAGAAGCTATAGGAAACTTAGCAGAAAAGGCTATGGGAGCTAATGCTGTAACTTCATTTATAACAAATAATATGGACTCGTTACAACTTCCATTCCACTTGACTATAGGAATGATGGGATTTTTAGTATGTATGTGTATAACGTATTTCCTTTCAGAACACTATAAGCTTTATGTGCCAGGAGCAATGTCATTAGCTGCTGTTGGTTTCCTTTTAATGAGTTTCAATTTCACTGAAGATGGTGGAATGGATATTAAATATATGGGAACTAAAGGTTTGTTTATAGCAATGGTAGCAGGTGTATTGGCTGTTGAATTGTATAGATGGTGTAAAAAGAAAAACTTTACTATACGTATGCCAGAAAGTGTACCTGATTTTGTATCAAGTTCATTTGAATTAATACCTACGACAGTAATAATAGTCGGAATATTTATGGGGATAAGAATAATTACCTTAGAAGTATTTGGTGTACTACCTCCAGAAATACTTACTCAATTTTTAGCTCCATTAGTTGGTTCTTTAGATAATCCATTTACATTTGCATTTATAACATTCTTAGGAATAACATTATTCTTCTTTGGAATACATCCATCGGTATTATCACCAATAACAGCACCAATAACGGCACAATTCTTAGCTGAAAACTTGGAAGCTATGGCAGTAGGACAATCACTACCACACTTCTATACAGGAGGAATGGTAAGTGCATTTGCAAACTTTACAGGGACAGGAGTAACATTTGGTTTAGTATTTTGGTATTTAATGTCTAAGAGAGTAGACTTTAAGCGTATAGGTCAAGTTTCTTTAGTACCAGCATTATTTGGTATAAATGAACCTATATTATTTGGTGGACCAATAGTTTTAAATCCAACATTCTTTTTACCTTTTGTAATTGGAGGAACTATACTAGGAACATTCCAATCATTCTTAATGCATGCAGGAATATTAGCCAAGCCTTTTTTCAATCCTCCATACTTAGGAGTATTTATAGAAGGATTCTTAGTAAATGGACATTGGTTAACTCCAATAGTTCAAGCAGGACAAATGATAGGATCTATATTAATATGGTATCCATTCTATAAAATGTATGAAAAACAATGTAATGAGAGAGATGCTAAGCAGGCTCAAGAAGTTCAAGAAGAATCTGTAATATCTCAAGATGACTTAGGTTTATTAGGTGATTTAGATTTCTAGAAATATAATTTAAGCATATAAATAAAAGCTATGAAAATAGAACTATAAATCTATATTCATAGTTTTTATTTTATAGATTAGTAAGACATTTTAATAGGAGGATAAATAAAATGGAAAGGATGAATAAAATAAAAAAGCTATTAAATGATTTAGAATTAGATGCAATACTTATAAAGTCAAGAACTACTAAAAAATATTTACAGACTTTAACAGGAAGTGGTGTAAATATTTTAATAACAAAAGATAGTCAATATTTAATTTTAGATGGAAGATATACAAATGAAGCGAAGAGTCTGAATTTTTTGTTTGAAATAATAGAAAATACTCCATCAAAATCTAATAAATCACACTTTGATATTGTATATGAGGTTTTTAAGGAAAATAAATATTTAAAGCTTGGAATAGAATCTCAGGCATATTCTATATCGGATTATAAAGAATTAAATAAATATGATTTTAAACTTAATTTAATAGGTGATGAAATAAATAAGGTAAGGATGATTAAAAATATAGAAGAAATAAATATATTAAAAGAAGCTTGTGAAATTACAGATAAAATATTTGAAAACGTATTAAAGCATATAAAAGCTGGAATCAGTGAAAATGAGATAAGTGCTTTTGTTCACTTTTATGCACTGAAATATGGAGCAAGTAAATTATCTTTTAATCCAGTTATAACATCAGGCGTGAGGACAGCACTTCCTCATGGAAGACCAACGAGTAAAAAAATAGAATCAGGAGATACTATTATGATAGATTTTGGGATAGAATACAAAAACTATCAATCAGATATGACAAGAACTATATTTGTAGGAAAACCAAACCCTAAAATGGTAGAAATATATAATCTTGTAAAGTTAGCCCAACAAGTTGGAATAGCGAATATAAAAGTAGGAAATAAAGCTAAACATATAGATTATGAAGTAAGAAAAATTATAGATGATGCAGGATATGGTGAATATTTTAATCATGGATTAGGACATGGAATAGGTATAGGAGATGGGTGTGAATATCCATTTTTAAATGAAAGCTCAGAAACTATATTATGTGAAAATATGGTTATGTCTTGTGAACCTGGAATATATATACCTAACTTAGGTGGAGTAAGAATAGAAGATGATGTTTGGATTAAAGATGGGATAGGAACTATATTAAATAGAACAACTAAAGATATAATTATATTGGAGGATTAATATGAAGCACAATTTTGATGAAGTTTATAACCGTAAAGGTACTTATTGCACACAGTGGGATTACATACAAGATAGATTTGGGAAAAAAGACTTAATTCCATTTTCTATTTCAGATACAGATTTTACAGTACCTAAGCCAGTATATGAAAAGTTACAAGAGGTGTTACATCATCAGGTATATGGATATTCTAGATGGAATCATGATGATTTTAAAGGAAGCATTTCAGAATATTATAATAGACGATTCCAAACAAAAATAGAGAATGATTGGGTACTATATAGCCCATCAGTTATGTATTCAGTATCATTACTTCTTAGATTACTTTGTAAGAACAAAAAGAAAGTTGCTACATTTAATCCTATGTATGATGCATTCTTTAGTGTAGTAGAAGAAAATGGATTTGAGTTAGAAAAAATACAATTGTACGAAAATGATGGCAAATTTAATATAGATTTCAATGAATTTGAATATAGTATAAAAAATTGTGATGTATTATTGCTATGTTCACCTCATAATCCAACAGGTAAGGTTTGGAAAGAAATTGAATTGGGATTTATAATAAGTACTTGTAAAAAACACAATGTAAAAATTATAAGTGATGAAATACATGCTGATATAATCATGCCAGGAAATAAACATTTAGCAATAGTTAAATATTTAAATGAATACAAAGAGCTATATTTAGTATCTTCTGGAAGTAAAACATTTAATTATCCAGGATTAACAGGTTCATATGCTGTTATACCAAATAAAAATATATATGATGAATTTTTAGCGATAACAAGAAGAAGAGATTTTCTAAACTCTGTAAGTTTACCAGGTATGTATGCAACAATGGTTTCCTACAATGAATGTGATTATTATATAGAACAACTTGTTGAATACATAGATAATAACTTAAGTTATGTATCCCAGTTTATAAAAGAGAATTTTGAAGATATTAAATTTACAAAGCCAGAAAGTACATATTTGGCATGGATAGATTGTAGAGAAGTTCCATTTACTTGTGAAGAAATACAAGAGTCTTTAATTAATATTGGAGGAGTAGGAATAATGAGGGGAGAAATATACGGAAGTGAGAAATATTTAAGATTGAATTGTGGATGTCCAAGAGAAAAACTAAAAGAAGGTCTTGAAAGATTTAAAAAGAGTATAGACTATTTATACACTAATAGCAAATAGTTTTAAAAATAAGCTATTAAAAATAGATAGGAACGATTTTTTCCTATCTATTTTGTAAGTAGCAAAGAATTACGACTAAAATAAATAATCATATATTTAGTCATTTTTTTACAAAATACGCTCTGTACAATGTGGATATATCCAATGAACTATTTTATTATCAAATATGATAAGTTATATTTTATACTTATCAGTTATTTTATTTAATAAATCATCATTTGAATTTATCCATTCATAAAAATTTCCTGATGAAACCTCAACTATTTCATAAAGCATCTTTGGAAGGTCACTAGCTTTAAAATCTCCTAGAGATTTTCCTAGTTTAGTCTTACCTATTTGAAAACTACCTCCAACAAATAATTCAAATGCATCAGTAGATACACCCTTGACATTCTTCTTTTTACCACATAATCCTATGCTACCAATTTGGTGAACACCACATGAATTTAGACATCCTGAAATATATAATTTAGGAGCTTTGTTTAAAATTTCTTCATTGTTTTGTAATCTAAAATAATCTATTATCTCATGCAACATTTTTTGGCTATTTTGTATACCCATCTGACAAATAGGAACACCTATACAGGATATACTCTGTTCTAATTGAGAGTTACAACTAATAGTCTTGCTTATTTCTAATATTCTTTTTGCTTCATCTCCATCTAAATTTAAGATGTACAATCCTTCTGTCATACCTAATCTAATCATAGGATTTTTAATATTATCTAACTCTTGAAGTAAAATTTTTAAATCTTTAGTCAATAATAGACCTCCTATTGGATGTATATATACAGTATATAAGCCAGATTGTTTTTGATGGATTAATCTAGAGTCATGTAAATCTATCTTAATTCCAGGTTTAAAATAATCAATTTGTTCAACATTAAGTTCAAGATTACCTTTTTCTTTTTCTAATTTATAGTATTCTTTAAATTTTTCTAAAAACATCTCCTCTCCAAGAGTTTCAACCATATATCTAACTCTAGCTTTGTTTTTATTTTCATAATTGCCATAAGCCATAAAGAATTTAATCATTCCTTCTACACAATATAATGCATCTTTAGGTTTTATGACTTCATCAAGTTCTAAAGCAACTCTAGGTTGTTTACCTAAACCTCCACCTAAGAAGACTCTAAAGTATGGTTTGCCATTTTTTAGAGTAGCTACAAATCCTAAGTCTTGTATACTACAATGGGCAGCATCTGTATAACAACTAGAATAAGAAACTTTTAGTTTCCTAGGCAAGTGATATGTAGTAGCATTTTTGATAAAATATTTATCAGTAGCAACTGCATAAGGAGTAACATCAAAAGCTTCGTCAGGGTCAACTCCTGATAATGGAGATAAACCTACATTTCTAGGATAGTTACCACCACCGCCTCTAGTGAAGATATCATTTTTTATTCCCTCTTCCATAACATCAACTATAGAGTCTATAGACAAGTCATGTAATTGTATAGCTTGTCTAGTTGTTAAATGTATCTTATCTAGCTTATGTTTGGTAGCCATTTGGTAAATTTTTTCAAGTTGAGATTTCGACAATACTCCAGCAGATACTCGAAGTCTTATCATAAATGATTTTTTGTCTCTTTGAGCATAAACTCCATATCCACCAGAAAATCCTTTGTATTGCATTTTATTTATTTCTCCATTCAATAATTTTAAAGAATATTCTTTAAAATTATGTAGTTCATTTAACAATGTATCTTTTAAATTATCCATTATTTCACCTCGTTATTAGACTTGTATAAAAATAAATATACTGTATAATTATATATATTATTATCTAGAGATGGTAAAAATATAACAGTAGAATACTATCAAAAGTCAAAATAAGGAAGATATACTGAGTAGGACTCTTTATTTTGTTAAATAAGTATAATATTTTTGTTTTATAAAATATAATTAAGATAAATAGATAATTTTGTAATTTTAATATATAATATTTAGTATAGTGTTGAATAAACACTTAATATTCGCAGGAGGAGTATTTGTATATGGGAGAGATAATAAATGCATTAGATAGAGCCCTAGACATAATTTTGCTATTATATCATGAGAAGAGAGAGATGGGAATAACTGAAATAAGTAAGGTTATGGGAGTATATAAGAGTACTGTACATAGAACTTTAGTAACTCTTGAAAACAAAGGTTTTGTTATACAAAACACTGAAAATGGTAAGTATTGGCTGGGAATAAATTTATATGCAATAGGTATGGTTGTGGGAGAACAAATGTCTTTGACTGAAATAGTAAAACCATATACGAAAAAATTAAATCAAGAATTTAACGAAGTGGTGAATGTGTCTATACTAGAAGAAAGAGCTCAAGATTCTCCAAGAAGTATCATAATACATAAAGAATATGGCTCAAATCAATTACTCTCAGTAAATCCGTCAGTTGGCTCCAGTAGTGAATGTTATTGTTCAGCAGTTGGAAAATGTCTTATGGCATTTAATGATTCTATAGATTTTGAAAAGTACAGAAAAACTCCAATACACAAATATACAGAGCATACAATTGATAATTGGGATGATATGATGATTTTTTTGGCAAAAATAAAAGAGCAAGGATATGCTCTAGATGACCAAGAACTAGAACATGGTTTAACTTGTATTGGAGCACCTATTTTGGATAAAAATAATAGAGCTATAGCAGCAATAAGTCTATCAGGTCCTACTATAAGAATGCAAGAAGGAGACCTTGAATATAAGATTAAAAGAGTTATAGAAACTGCAAAGAGTATATCTGAACTTTTTAGATAATTTTAAAAAATAAATTTGAATAATAAAAAGGGACTAAATTTAAATTGTTATTTGTAAATGCCAGTTTAGATAGGGTCTCTTTTTTATTGAATATAAAAATTAAATATTTTTAAAATTGAAAAAATTATTGAAATATATAAGCGAATGTGATATCTTTTAATTAAGCAATACAAAACAGAACAGTGTTCTAAAGAATAGAACGGCAATGAAATATATATAATAAACCCACATAAATATTATATATTTAAAATTAAGTAAAAAAATTACTACATAAAAGGGGAGATTTGAAAAATGGAAAAAGTCAAGTTGAGTGTTGAAAGATGTAAGGGGTGTTATCTTTGTATTGAAGCTTGCAAAAAAGAAGCAATAAGTCTTTCTGATTACACGAATAAAAAAGGCTTTGTAACAGTCAAAGTCGATGAAGAAAAGTGTGTTCAATGTGGCGCTTGTTATACAATGTGTCCTGATTTAGTATTTGAGATATTATAAATAACTTTTTATTGGAAGGGAGAAAACGTATGCAAAGTTTATTAATTAAGGGAAATGAAGCCTTAGCAGAAGGAGCTATACGTGGTGGATGTAGATTTTATGCAGGTTATCCAATAACACCACAATCAGAAATATTAGAAATGATGGCTTGGAGACAAAAAGAGGTTGGAGGAGTATTTATTCAAGGTGAATCTGAAATAGCCAGCGTAAATATGGTTATGGGGGCAAGTGCACTTGGAGCAAGAGCTATGACGTCTTCATCTGGACCTGGATTTTCATTAAAACAAGAAGGAATTGCATATTGGGTATCAGCTGGTTTACCAGCAGTTGTAGCATGTGTACAAAGATATGGTATAGGAGATGGATTTATAGGAGCTGGTCAAGATAATTACTGGCAAGCTGTAAAAGGTGGAGGAAATGGAGATTATCATTTAATTGTATTGGCACCTAATAGTGTTCAAGAAAATATGGATATGGCATATGAGTCTTTTGAATTAGCTGAAAAATATATGCATCCAGTACTTATACTTTCTGATGCTACAATAGGTCAAATGGTAGAACCTTGTTTAGCACCACCAATGAAAGAATATGATAAGGATAAAGCTCCATGGGCAGCAAAAGGAACTCCTGTTGGAGAAAAAAATAAAGTAATAACTGATATAACATATTTTGAAGACCAAGATACATGGCAAAAAGGTTATATAGAAAAAATGAGAAAAGTTCAAGAAAATGAACAAAGATGGGAAGAAATAGAGATAGAAGATGCAGATGTAGTATTTGTTGCATATGGAATTTCTTCAAGAATAGCAGAAGGTGCAGTTAGAGATGCAAGAGCAAGAGGCATAAAACTTGGATTAATAAGACCCAAAACATTGTGGCCTTACCCAAGAAAAGCTTTCAAAAAATTAAAAGATTCATTAAAAGGGCTTGTAACAGTTGAAATGAACATGATGGCACAAATGAAGGAAGATGTCATTATAGCATGTAATAATAGATTCCCAGTATATTCAGTAGCAACAGCTCAATATATGGCAGAAGTAAATCAATTAATAGATTTTGCTCAAGAGATTATAGATGGAAAAGCTAAGCAAGAGGAGGTATTTTAATTATGGCTAAAAAAGCACCAGCAATAATGATGTGTGAAAATATGTTCTGTGGAGGCTGTGGACACTCTATAGTCGATAGAATTATTGGAGAAGTATTAACAGAAATGAATATATGTCAAGATACGATTATATGCTCAGATATAGGCTGTAATCATATGTTTCAATTTAGTATGAATGTAGATGTTGTTGTTCCTCCTCATGGTAAAATGGGTGCAGCTATGGCAGCTATGAAAAGAGTTAGACCAGATAAATATATATTTACAATAGCTGGAGATGGTGGAGCTTATGCAATAGGACTTGGAGAAACTATGTCAGCTGCTACTAGAAATGATAATGTAATATTTTTAGTTATGAATAATAATATGTTTGCAATGACAGGTGGGCAAATGGCTCCAACTACTGTACAAGGTCAACATACAGCTTCTACTCCAGCAGGTAGAACATATGAAGACCATGGTTCAACATTTGATGTTGTAAAAGTTATGGGAAATTTAGATATAGCATATTTGGCAAGAGGAACAATAACTAACCCTAAAGAAATAAATACAACAAAAAGATATATCAAAAAAGCACTTGAAAAACAAAAAGATAAGAAAGGTTTTTGCTTAATAGAAATACTTGTACCATGTCCAACAAACTGGGGATTAAAGCCAGTAGATGCTATGAAGAGAATAGAAAACGAACTTATTCCAAAGTATCAACTTGGAGAATTTATTGATTAGGGAGGAAATAATATGTTAAATGAAATTATATGTGCTGGTTTTGGAGGACAGGGAGTTCTTACAGCAGGAAAAATTATAATGTATGTTGCATATAAGGCAGAAAAGAAGATTACATGGTTCCCATCTTATGGAAATGAGATGAGAGGAGGAAGTGCAAATTGTAATGTTGTTGTAAGTGATGAGAAAATTGCAAATCCTTGTGTAAAAAATCCAGATATATTATTGGGAATGAATAGTGTATCAATAGATAAGTATGAAAGTTTAATGAAAGCAAATGGTTATATGTTTGTCAATGAATCACTAGTAAATAAGGATAGAAAATATAGAGAAGATATTAATGTTATAAAAGTACCTGTTACTGAAATAGCTCAAAATTTAGGCAATGAAAAATCTGCTAATATTTGTATGTTGGGTGCTATGGTGAAGAATTTAGATTTATTTACAAAAGAAGAGTTTGAAAGTGGTATGTGTGAGTACTTTGAAAATCAAGGTAAAGGAAAGTTTAATGCAAAAAATGTGGAAGCATTTGAAGCTGGATATGATTATGAGTGAATATTTTAAATATTTAAAATTATTATTGAAATACTCATTTTTATGTGTTAGTATTTAATTAATAAAATATAGAACGTCGTTCTGAGTAATAGGACGACAAAATTTTTAAAAAAATAACAGAACGACGTTCTACAGTATGAAACCGAGGAGGCGTTGAAGTGAAAATTTTAGTAATTAATCCTGGTGGTACATCTACAAAGATTTCTGTATTTCAAGATAAAGATGAAGTTTTGAAAAAAAATATAACTCATACAAGAGAAGATTTAAAAAATTTTTCTAAGGTATTTGATGAATATGATTATAGAAAGCAATTAATAGTGGATGTTTTAAGTAGTGAAAATCACGATATAAATTCTTTTGATGCAGTAGTAGGTCGTGGTGGACTTATGAAGGCTATAAAAGGTGGTACTTATATCGTAAGTAAAGAAATGATTGAGGATATGAGAAATGAAATAAATGGAGAACATGCATCAAACTTAGGTGCCTTGTTAGCTAAGACTATAGCAGATGAAATAGGAGTTCAATCATTTGTAGTAGACCCAGTTTCGGTAGATGAATTTGATGATGTATCAAGGATTACAGGTATATCAGATATAGAAAAAGCTAGCTGGTTACATGCACTAAATCATAAAGCTGTTTCAAGAAAAATAGCACAAAAACTAGGTGGAAAGTATGAAGATTACAACTTTATTGTAGCACATCTAGGTTCTGGAATATCAATTGTAGCACATAAAAAAGGAAAAATGATAGATGGAAGTGGTGGAAGGTCTGATGGTCCATTTTCGCCAGAAAGAAGTGGAGGATTACTTGCATACCCTCTTATAGAATTATGTTACTCAGGAAAATATACTCATGAGGAAATGGTTGCAAAAGTAAGCTCAATTGGAGGTATGTACGATTATTTAGGAACAAAAGATATGATAGAAATCGAAAATAGAATTAAAGATGGTGATGAAAAAGCTAAACTTATAATGGATGCGTTTATCTATCAAACAGCTAAAGAGATTTCTATGTATGGAGCCTCACTTTCTGGAGATATAGATAGGATTATTTTAACAGGGGGAATATCATATTCGGAAATGGTAACTAAAGGAATAATAGAAAAAGTTTCATATTTAGCACCAGTAGAGATAGTGGCAGGTGAGATGGAAATGGAAGCACTTGCTCTTGGAGCTCTTAGAGTTCTTAATGGAGAAGAAATGGCAAAAACTTATTAATATTTAGGAGAAAAAATATGTTAAAAGATTTTAATAATTTATTAGAAGAAGCTAAAAAGCTTGAACCTGTTATTGTAAGTGTTGCTGTTGCAGAAGATGAAGAAGTGTTAAAAGCTGTAAAATCAGCAACAGATTTAAATCTTATAAAGCCAATTCTCGTAGGGAATAAAGATAAAATAGAAAATATATCAAAAGAGATTGGACTAAAAGGATATGAAATAATAGGATGTCAAAATCCTGATGAATCAGTTAAAAAAGCTGTAGAGGTAGTTAAAAATAAGGATGCTAAAGTTCTTATGAAGGGGTTAGTAAATACAAGTGTTTATATGAGAGCTATATTAAATAAAGAGTTTGGTCTTAGAACAGGAAGGCTTTTAAGTTTACTTGCAGTATATGAATTACCTCAATACCACAAACTTCTTTATTGTACAGATAGTGGGATAAATGTATCTCCAAATTTAAATCAGAAAAAGGATATAATGATAAATTCACTTCTTACTATGAAGAGTATAGGTATGGAAAATCCTAAAACTGCAATACTCACTGCAAATGAAATGGTAGACCCCAAAATACAATCTACAGTAGATGCTAATTCACTTGTAGAGATGGTAAAATCAGGAGAAATACCAAATTGTATAGTAGAAGGTCCAATAGCCTTTGATGTTGCATTTGATGCATATGCAGCAAAGCATAAAGGTATCAAAAGTAATATTGCTGGCGATGTTGACTTACTTGTATTTCCAAATATAGAGGCAGGAAACATATTAGGAAAGTCATGGCTTAGATTCAATAAAGCTAAGTGGGCAGGGATAGTTTTGGGGGCAACAAATCCAATAATTTTAGGTTCACGTTCTGATACAGCCGAAATTAAAATAAATTCAATAGCATTAGCCTGCTTAGCATCACAATAAGAAATTATTTAAAAGGGGATGAATTATTATGAAATATGCAAAAAGAATGGATATGGTAAAGGCTTCAGCTATAAGAGACTCTCAAAAGAAGATAGCTCAAAAAGTGGCAAGTGGTGGAACTGTTATATCTTTTGCAGCAGGACTTCCTGACCCAAACTTATTTCCAATAAAAGAAATAAGTGAAGTAACTAAGCAAGTACTTGATGAAAGAGGAAAATTTGCTTTAGCTTATGGACCTACTAAAGGTGAAGATGAGTTGTTAGAAATAATAGCTAAGAGAATGAAAGAAGAAGAAAATATTGACACAAAACCAGAAAATATTATAATAACTACTGGTTCACAACAAGGTATAGCTCTTAGTGCTATGATTTTATTAGAAAAAGGAGATATAGTAGTTACAGAAAATCCAAGTTACTTGGGTGCAATAAATGCATTTAGACCTTATGAATGTGATTTTTTAGGAGTAGATACAGATGAAGAAGGAATGGTAACAGAAGATTTAGATAAATTATTATCTGAAAATTCAAACATAAAGGTGATATATGTAATACCAACATTCCAAAATCCTACAGGAAAAACATGGTCTCTACAAAGAAGAAAAGATTTTATGGAAGTTGTAAACAAGTATGATGTCATAGTAATAGAAGATAATCCTTATGGAGAGATAAGATTTACACAAGAACCACTACCTACACTTAAATCACTTGATACTAAAGATAAAGTACTATATCTAGGGTCATTTTCAAAAGTGTTATGTCCAGGATTTAGAGTTGCTTGGATGTGTGGGAATATAGATATTATAGATAAAGCAGAACTTTTAAAGCAAGGTATCGACTTACAATCAAATCAATTTTCTCAAGTACAAGTAATAGAATTCTTAAAGAAATATAATTTAAATGAACATGTAGAAAAAATAAGAGCTGAGTATAAAAAAAGATGTTTCTTGATGCTAGAAACTATGAAAAAATATTTTCCAGAAGAAGCTAAATATACAGAGCCAGATGGAGGTATGTTTATATGGGTTGAACTTCCTGAAAGTATAAATGTAGATAATTTACTAGATAAAGCTATTGATGCTGGAGTTGCCTATGTTTCTGGAGAATCATTCTTTGCAAATAATGGTCCAAAAAATACTATGAGACTTAATTATACAACAATGTCAGAAGAGCAAATAGTTGAAGGGATTAAAATACTTGCAGAAGTTATAAAAAAAGAACTCAATTATGCTTGTGAATAAATATTAAAAGTGAGGGCTTAATTATGGGAGAAAAAGGGAACGGGCTAAAGTTTGGAAAGTTAATGATTCAACTTGTTATCATAGCTATATGTTGGGAATTAGTTTATATTATACCATTTATCCAATACACATTGTATGATCCAATTTTAAAAGCATTACAGTGTTCAAATACTCAACTAGGTTTTTTACTTACTATTTATGGTTTAGGTAATATATTTGGAGCTCCTATAGGAGGATGGTTAGCAGATAGATTTGATTATAGAAAGATAATTTTAGGTTCTGTATTTCTTAATGGAATAGTATCATTTTTATTTGCATTTAACATGAACTATACATTTGCTGTTATAACTTGGGTAGGTTGTGCAATTACATCATTAGTTATGAACTATCCTTCTATGGTAAAGATACTTAGAGTTATAGGAAAAGAAAATCAAGGTAAAGTTTATGGATTTAATGAAGCTATGGTTGGAGTTTCTGGAGTAGTAATGGGAGCTATATTCTTATATATTTATACATTATTTTCAACTCCTGTTTTAGGTATGAGATGGGTAATGATATCTTTAGGAATATTATCTATAGTGATGTGTCCAGTATTATGGTTTGTCATTAAAGATGTAGATATTAGCGAAGAAAAAGAAGAAGGTAAAAATGAAAAAATGGCTGCTAGTGACTTTATGGTAGTTTTAAAATCACCAAATACTTGGTTAGTAGGTATAAGTATATTCTGTGTATATTCATTTACAGTTACAATGTCTTACTTTACACCTTATATAACCTCAGTACTTGGAGGTTCAGTCGCACTATCTGGAGCATTAGCTATAATAAGACAACATGGATTAAAACTATTTGGTGCTCCATTTGGAGGGTACTGTGCAGACAAAGTAAAATCACCTACTAAAGTGCTTTTACCAATATATGTACTTGGTATAGCAGTAATAATTTTATTCTTAGTATTGCCTTCATCAACGCCAATGACTTTATTTATAGCATTAACATTTGTAGTAGGTATATTAGGTTATATGGGAAAAGGTATATACTATGCAGTTCAAGAGGAAGTAAATGTTCCAGTTAAATATTCAGCTACTACTATAGGTATAGCAGCAGCTTTAGGTTTTTCACCAGATGTATTTCAATTTGCATTAATAGGGCATTGGATAGATACTTATGGTAACAAAGGATACACATATACATTTATATTCCAAATAGCTATTTTAATAATAGGAATATTATCTTGTTTATATATATTAAAAGTTAAAAAGAGAAGATTGGATAAGTTAAAAGTTTAAAAGTTTAAAAGTTTCATTTGATAATAGAGTATTTTTTCAGTATAATCTACTAAAATAAATACTGTATAAAAAAGTAATACTAAATTAAAATTTATAGTTATATTTGATGAATAAAGTGTGGAAAAATTAAAATGTTATCAAGTGTTTTTAATATAGTTTTAGCATAAAGTTACCCCTAAAAGTATAAGATTGAGTAGCAATTATCACCTATTTGTATATTTACATAAGCTTGTTTAATATAAATTTTACATGGATTTTAGTAATAGATGATATTTGCACTCAATTTTATATCTAATAATGAATAAGAAAATTATGAAATCTAACTATATATTATCTAACTACATATTAATAGTGTACTGTTTATGCTGTTTATGTAGTAGTATTGGGCTTTCCTTATATGTATTTCAATTTATATTGTTTGATTGGTTGTCAAACACATATCGTTAAAAAATTTATATACTTATGTTCATGTATCAATTGATATTCTTAATTTTGGTAATAATTGCTGTAGTTTACATATTAGAAGATAGAAATAAGATAAAAAAATAAAAAATAAGTCTATAAGATATGTTGAGTTAAATAAAGTTTATACAAAATATTAATACATAGCTGTTTAAATTATTGTCTATAAATTAAAATGAATGGTGGTGAGTTGAGTGACCGATTTAGTTAACACCATTAATGGAATTGTTTGGTCACCTGTATTAGTTGCAATGTGCCTATGCATAGGATTGTATTTTTCACTGAAATTAAAATTTTTCCAAATAAAAGACATAAAAGAGATGTTTACTCTTTTACTTGAAGGAGATAGTTCTCAAGTTGGTATATCATCGTTTCAAGGGTTTGCTACATCAATGGCTGGTAGAATTGGAACTGGTAATATAGCTGGTGTGGCTGTAGCAATAGCAATGGGAGGTCCAGGAGCATTAGTATGGATGTGTATAATGGCTACATTAGGCTCGGCGACTGCATTTGTAGAATCTACTCTAGCTCAAATATATAAAGATGAACATGATGGGCAGTACAGAGGTGGTCCTCCATATTACTTTGAAAAAGGTCTTGGATGGAAAAGATGTTCAATTTTATTTTCAGTAGTTGCAATTATAAGTTATACATTTTTTATGCCTGGGACACAATCAAATACTCTATACTTAGCAATGAATCAAGCCTTTGGATTTTCAAGAATGACAATTGCAGTTGCATCTTCTATTGCATTAGGAATAATAATTTTTGGAGGAATTAAAAGAATTGGTTTATTTGCTGAAAAGGTAGTACCTATAATGGGTGGAGCATATCTTATCATGACAATAGTTATAATCATAGTAAATATAAATTTAGTTCCAGATGCTATTATAACGATGTTTAAATCTGCATTCGGGTTTGGTTCAATGTTTGGAGGCATGTTAGGTGCAGCAATATCTTGGGGAGTCAAAAGAGGTATATATTCAAATGAAGCAGGCGAAGGTTCTGGAACTTATGGTGCAGCGGCAGCAGAAGTAAGTCATCCAGCTAAACAAGGATTGGTTCAAGCTTTCTCTGTTTATGTGGATACATTATTAATATGTATGGCTACAGGTATTATGATTATAATAACAGGAAAATACAATGTTACAGGAATTTTAACTGCACTACCAGGTGTAGAGCCAGGTCCACAATATGTGCAGAGTGCAATAAATACATTACATCCTCAATTGGGTGATATTTTTATAGCAATAGTTTTGTTATTATTTACCTTCACAACATTATTAGCATTCTCATATATGATGGAGACCAATGTATCTTATTTGGTAACTAGAATTAAAGCACAAAAACATGAAAAGCACATAATAAATGTCTGTAGATTTATGCTTATAATATGTGCAGCAATGTGTTGTTTTATAGAACCACTTACAAGTTGGGCATTAGGCGATATATGTATAGGTGTTTTAACATATATAAATTTAATTGCTATCTTTACACTGCAAAAGCCAGCTATAAAAGCATATTATGATTACATAAGACAGAAAAAATTAGGAATAAAGAGAGCTGATAGGATTTTTAATCCTGTTGAATTAGATATAAAAAATGCTGAATTTTGGGAAAATAGATGCTTAAAAGAGAGTGAGCATAAATTAAATTAATTATTTGTGAAGTATTTTATATAGATATTTTAATTAAATTTTCAAAATAGATATCACAGATATATAAGTTCAATATAATGCATAATAGTAGAATTATAAGTTTTGATTGATATGTTTATATTTTTACTTATTAAATGTTTGATTTATACATGTAGAAATATATATTTATATTTAAAACTGTTATTTTAAAGGTTAGTATATATAGTAAGATTGTTTATTTTAATAGATAAAATAATAGATAGAAAAATTTGTACTGTTGAATAGGTTATTAGGTTTTACAATAAGTGTAGAAATCGTTTTAATACAATAAATATAAATTTGTTCTATCTTATATGAATAAATATATAAATTAATTTTAATGGGAGGTAAGGTTGATATGAAGGAAAAAATAATACAAGTGGCGGATTTAAAGAAAGAAAAAGTTTTGGAGCTATGTCAATCTTTGTATGATGAACCAGAAATTGCTCTACAAGAGTATAAATCTGCTAAAAAAATATCAGAATTTTTAAGAGAAGAAGGTTTTGAGGTTGAAGAAAATTTAGCAGGTATGGCTACAGCTTTTAAAGCAACTAAGAAAAATGGTGATGGTCCAAGAATAGTTTTTATAGCAGAATATGATGCTCTTCCAGGAAATGGTCACGCATGTGGTCATCATCTGATAGCATCTATGGGAGTTGGAGCTGGAATAGCTCTTTCAAGTATACTAGATACTTATAAAGGAGAAGTGAGTATAATTGGAACTCCTGCTGAAGAAACTGGGGATGGAAAGCCTTACTTAATAGAACATGGTGTATTTGATGGTTATGATGCTGCAATGATGATACATCCAAATTCAAAAACTTGTGTAAGTCCAGAAATTATAGCTATTGGTGGATTAGATTTTGTATTTACTGGTAAAGCATCTCATGCAGGAGCTAAGCCATATAATGGAATAAATGCACTAGATGCAGTTGTACTATTATATAACAATGTTAATGCGTTAAGACAACAGTTAGTAGATGGAACTAGAATCCATGGTATAATATTAGAAGCAGGAACCGCTGCAAATGTAATACCTGATAGAGGAAAAGTTAGATTAGAAATAAGAGCAAAAGAACAAGACTATTTTGATGAGGTTGTAGAAAAAGTAAAGAACTGTGCTAAAGGAGCAGCAATAGCAACTGGCTGTGAACTAGATTTTTACCATTTTGAACCTACATGTCAAGGGTTGAATGAAAATAAAGTTTTAATAAATATATTTAAAGATATAATGCAAGAATTTGGGATTGTTGATGAAGAAGAACAAGTAATGCTTGGTTCTACTGATATGGGAAATCTCAGTCAAATTATGCCATGTATACATCCTTTGATAAAATTCTCTGAAAATGGTGAAGAACTACATACAAAAGAATTTTTAGAGGCAGCTATAAAGCCATATGCAAAAAATAGAGTAATTGATGGAATAAAGGTATTAGCTTTGACAGGATTACGTTTATTTGAAGAGCCAGGAGTACTAAAAAAAATGAAAGAAGAGTAAATTCTAACAAAGGGGATTAGGCTATGACTAATAAGAGTGAAACCAAGAAGAAAAAATTAGCATTCCCAGATGCATATGTTTTGATGATAGGTCTTATTATATTTGCAGCCATAATGACCTACATTGTTCCTTCTGGAACATATAATAGAGTTGAAGATTTAAGTACTGGAAATATTATTGTGCAAGCTGGAAGCTTTACATATGGAGAACAACATCCAGTTAGTATAATGGATGTATTCAGAGCTATACCAAGTGGGCTTGAAAAAAATTCTGTAACAGTTTTCTTTGTACTTATTATTGGAGGTGCCTTTGGGATAGTAAATTCTACTGGCTCACTAGATGCCCTGATTGGTAGAGTTATCTCCAAAAGTAAAGGAAGCAAAAAAGGTGAGATTATAATTACGTGTTTAGTATTGACTTTTGGATTAGCTGGTGGCGTTGTAGGTATGTATGAAGAATGCATAGCATTTTTACCAATTTTGATGACATTATGTATAGCTTTAGGTTATGATGCTTTAGTGGCTGCGGGTATTCTCTTATTGGGGCTTGCATCAGGATATGGTTCAGCTACAATTAATCCTTTTACAGTAGGATTAGCTCAAGGTATTTCTGGATTACCACTTTTTTCAGGAATGTGGTTTAGATGGATATTTTGGATTTGTACAATGATTTTACTTTCTACATATATAATTTCTTATTGTAAAAAGATAAAAAAAGACCCAAGTAAAAGTTTAGTATCAGATATTGATTATAGTCACTGGCAAATTGATGAGTCTTCTGTTGGGGATAAGTTGTCTTCTGGAAATATTAGAGTATTAGTTACATTCTTTGGAGGGATACTCGTTCTGATGATATTGATTGTAAAATTTTCTTTAGGAATGTCAGATTTATCAGCTTATTTCTTTGCTCTAGGAATTTTATGTGGAATAGTCTATGGTATGAGTCCAAATAAAATTGCTTCTGGATTTGTAAAAGGAATGCAAGAGATGGTCTATCCAGCTATTTTGATAGGATTTGCATCTAGTATAGTAGTTATATTAGAGCAAGGAGTAATTTTAGATTCGATAGTTCATGGATTGTCATTAGTATTAAATTATGTTCCTAGGATTTTTAGTGGAGGAGCAATGATGATTATGCAGTCTGTAATCAATTTCTTTATACCTTCAGGTACAGGTCAAGCTATGGTAACTATGCCACTTATGGCTCCACTTGCAGATGTTATTGGAATACCTAGACAAGTTGCAGTTTTAGCTTATCAAATGGGTGATGGATTTGCAAATGGAATAGTACCAACACTAGGAGTTCTTATGGCTGGAATATCTATTGCTCATATCCCTTATACAAGATGGTTTAAATTTGCATCAAAGATAATACTTATGGAATTAGTTTTAGGGTTTGTATTTTTGATGATTGCAGTACAGATTAATTTAGGTCCTTTTTAGATAATAAATATTTTTATAGAGGCTTTAAAGAAAGAATATATTAAAAGTTGAGTCTTTTAAATTAAAATATATTTTATTAAATTTAAATTAAATAGAATCTCGAAAATAAACGGTGAACTTTGTAAAGTTCACCGTTTTAGTTTACTATTTTTTATTTAAATGTGTATTTATAACTTTGACTAGTTTAGTAATGTCTATTAATTCAGAAATAAATTCATTTATTATTTATAAATTTGTTATAGCAAAAAATATCATGAAAAGATATATTTTAGGTGCTAAAATCAAATATACATAGATACTAGAGGAGGAAGATATATGGAAACTTTAAAAGTAAGAAATATTAAATTGTGTGGAACGAATTATGAAATAGGATATGAACTTGGAAAATCAATTGTAGATATACCAGAATTAATAGGAAGTCAAATTGGTAAACCTAATGTTTTAACTAAAGAAGAAGAAAAGTATATGAAAGAGCTATTTGATAAATACTGCCCAGGTCTTAATGAAGAATTACAAGGTTTTGCTGATGCTATTCATATAAATCAGAATCAAATTTTATACTATACTATGACATATCTTAGACCAGGTTGTAGTCAAGTTGCACTAGCACCAGAATTAACTGAAAGTGGTCATGTACTATTTGCACGTAATTTTGACTTTTCACACAAGATGGAGGATTTTGTGTTATGCGAAACTAAGGTAACTAGGAAATATGCACATATTGGGACTACAGTAATGCAGTTTGGTAGAACTGAGGGAATGAATGAATGTGGTTTAGGTGTAAGTCAGTCATCTTGTGGTTTACCTGTAGGTAATTCAGAAGGACTGAGAAAGCCAGCTATTGTAGGTTTACAATTTTGGGCTGTTATTAGATATTTGTTGGAAAACTGTAAGGATGTAGATGAAGCATTGGTGTATATAGAAGATATGCCAATAGCATATAATATTAATTTATTGATTGCAGATAAGTCTGGAAATATTGCACTTGTAGAAACTTTAGATGGAAGAAAAGAAATAAATAGAATAAATAAGGCAGAAGACAAAAGAGAATCATTTTTACATTCTACAAATCATGTCCATATTGATGAACTTCATAAATTTGAGCCACAATCAATGAGCAATTCTATTCATAGATACAAATTAATTAAAGAATATATAGAGAGTTCTAAAAAGATTGGTGAGAGAGATTTAATGAATTTATTGACTTCAAAATATCCACAGGGTCTATCTTGTAATTATTATAATGATTTTTTTGGAACTTTAAAAAGTATAGTTATGGACCTAAATACGGGAAAATTTAATATCTTATGGGGTGGATTAGAAGATAATGGATGGAATAGTTACTATCTAAATGACAATTTTAAGTGTACAACGCAACTTATAAATATAAATATAGAGAAAGTACCAGCTGATTTTTTTAAATTAATTAAATAAGAAATACTCTAATTATCTTAGATAGTTAGAGTATATAAAATGAAAGTGCTATATTATGTTGAATTGTTTATTATATTTTAGTATAGTAAACAAAATAGTATTACTTGAAATATTATAATATTTGAGAATATTAAAAAGGATAGAGGTATAATATTGGATTACTTAAAATATTTTGAAAAAGCTATAATATATATTGAAAATAACTTAAAAGAAGATATAAGTGTAAATGATGTAGCAAAAGAATCTGGATACTCGTATTATCATTTAACACGTTTATTTAAGTCCATGTTTGGTGAGAGTGTAGGAAGCTATATAAAAAAAAGAAGATTAGTTAATAGCTCAAAAGAACTTTTATATAGTGATAAAAAAGTAATAGATATAGCAATTGATAGTGGTTTTGAATCTTCAGAAGCATTTAGTAGAGCATTTAAAGCTATATACAAGGTCAGCCCTATAGAATATAGAAAAAATAGAATAGATGTATTTGTTGGGAAGAAGAAAAAGCTAGAATTAGATTTTATGAAACACTTAGTTGATAATGTAACAATCAAACCAGTTATAAAAGAGATAGATTCAATAAAAGTAATTGGTATAAGAGATAAAGTAATATTAGAAGATGACTCATTACCTAGTTTGTGGGAAAGATTTAGAGAAATACATCATATGGTACCAAACACTTTGTCATCAAATAGAGCATTTGGAATTTGTGAAGCAGCTCCACAAATACATCTACTTAGTGAAACTATGGAATTTAACGAAATAATAGGGTTTGAAGTTAGTAGCTATGAAAGTATACCAAGTTTATTTGTTTCAAAAAATATTGATGGAGGAAAATACGCTGTATTCACTCATACTGGTAGCTTGGACAAGCTAGATAAAACTTATGAATATATATGGGGAACTTGGTTCTTAAGCACAAAGGAAGAAATTGATATAAGAGATGATTTCGAGATATATGATGAAAGATTTTTAGGACCTGATAATGTAGATTCACAGATTGATATTTGTATACCTATAAAATAACTGTAAATAAAACTAAAAATAAATTGAAATAGAAAATAGATGCTCAGAAAAGAGCATCTATTTTTTTATTTATATCAGCTATAGACGATTTTGATAATAAAATAAATAAAAACAAGTTCTTAAATTTTTAAGAAAAATTTAAAATATAGTCGAAATAAAATTTGTATATTTCTGAAAATTCTAATTAGTACAACTTTTTCCTTTGCAAAGTTGAAAAAAGATGTATTAATTTATCAAAAATATTATATTAAAATGATATTAATCAAACAAAAACATTTATAATAATAGTATATCTTACAGAAAAAGAATGTAATTTGTAGAATTAAAGCTGGTTAATCAAATTAAAAATTTAAAGAAATTATAGGGAGGTTATAATCTTATGGAAAACGTTATTACAGGTCTAAGTAAAGGTGCAGAGTGGTTTATTGGTTTATTTCAAAAGGGAGGAGAACAATTTGTAGGTCTTATTTCAGGCACTCTTCCAACATTAATTGTTTTAATGGTAGCTATTAACTCATTGATTAAAATAGTTGGTGAAGAAAGAGTAAATAAATGGGCTTCTAAACTTGGAAGAAATGCTTTTACAAGATATACTTTACTTCCATTAGTGTCAGTATTTTTCTTAGGAAATCCTATGTGTTATACATTTGGTAGATTTCTAAAAGAGGAACATAAAGCAGGATTTTATGATGCAGCTGTTTCATTTGTACATCCAATTACAGGACTTTTCCCACATGCAAATGCAGGAGAACTTTTTGTATGGCTAGGTATTTCAGCAGGTTTAACTACATTAGGTAAGGAAACAACTACATTAGCATTATGGTATTTTATAGTTGGTCTAATTGTGATTTTTATAAGAGGTGTAGTAACAGAAAAAATGTATGCATTTTTAACAAGAAAAAATAAAGTAACAGATAAGGCTTAGGAGGGATTTAAAATGGATGAAAATAGAATATTAAAAATAGAAAAGGGAACTTCTGGTTGGGGAGGACCTTTGTACATAAAAAAAGAAGCAACTAGAAATAAAATATTGTCAATGACTGCTGGTGGTATTCATGAAGTGACATTAAAAATAAAAGAATTATTGGATTGTGAGGTTATAGATGGATTTAAAACTGGAATTCCTGATGAAGAGGTGGCAGTAGTTATTATTGATTGTGGGGGAACAGCAAGATGTGGGGTTTATCCAAAGAAGAAAATACCTACAATTAATGTAAATCCAGTTGGAAAAACAGGCCCTTTAGCAAAATTTATAACTGAAGAATACTATGTATCAGATGTTAATACTAATTGCATAAGTATTGTAGATGGGGAAGAAACACCAAAAAAATCTCAAGAAAATAAAAATGAAAGCCAAAGTTCTATTAGAAAGCCTGATAATTACAATGAAGTAAAATCAAAAGCTCAAGAAGAATATGCGAAGAAAAACATAATACTTTCTATTGGACAAGGAGCAGGACAGGTAGTATCAAAGTTTTATGATGCAGGGAGAGATACTATCCAAATGATAATGAACAACGTAATACCATTTATGGCATTTGTAAGTATGCTTATGGGAATTATATTGGCATCTGGGTTAGGTGATTGGATTGCAAAGGTAATATCACCACTTGCAGGAAACATTGGTGGCTTGTTAGTTATATCAATAATTTGTACACTTCCATTTTTATCACCTATATTAGGCCCTGGAGCAGTTATAGCACAGGTAGTAGGTACTCTTGTAGGAACACAAATTGGTCTTGGTGCAATACCAGCATATTTAGCACTTCCTGCTTTATTTGCAATAAATGGGCAAGCTGGTTGTGACTTTGTCCCAGTAGGATTGAGTTTAGGAGAAGCAGAACCAGAAACCGTGGAATATGGTGTACCAGCATTATTTTACTCTCGTTTAATAACTGGGCCAATATCTGTCATTATTGCGTATGGAGTCGCAGTATTTGCATTGAGATAGTATTTAATATTACTATAAAATTTAAACTTGATTAATAAAATTGTAAATACAAACTTAAGCTAGTCAAAATTTTAGTTAATGAAAGACTAGCTTTTGTATTATTAATTAGGAGTGATTATTGATTTAGATTAATACTAAATTTTCCTCTAGCAAAGTGAAATTTTATGTATTAATTTGGTTTCAAGTTTGTACTAGAATGAAATCAAGGAGGAGATACAAAATGAATGTAACTGAGAAAATTCCTTCTATTGACCGCAAAATATTTAAGATATTGATTATGTGTAGTAAAAAAGAGTTTGTAAGTATTAATTCAATAGCAGACGAATTGAATGTTACAACTAGAAGTGTAAGAACATATATAAAGCAATTGAATAAAGATTTAGGAAGTGACATAGCAATAATAAAATATATAAAAGGTCAAGGCTATAAATTAGAGATAAAAGATAAGCGAATACTCAATAAGATTATTGATGTGAATAAAAAAAGTGTATTTTCATTAAATTCAAAGGAAGATAGGGCAGAGTTTATACTAAATTATTTGATAGAACTAGATGGATTTATTACACTGGATAGTCTAGCAGATGAGATGTGTATAGGAAGAACTACCTTGGTAAATGACTTTCAATATGTAGAAAAGGTATTAAATTCTTATAATTTGAATTTAGTAAAAAAGCAAAATACAGGAATGAAATTACATGGCAGTGAACTTGATATTAGGTTACTTATATTAAATCAGTTGTATAAAGACTCAAGAAAAGATTTAAATAATTCTAAGTACTTTAAATGTATTAAAAAAGAAGAAATTGTAAATTTAGAAGAAGAATTATTGACTTTATTTAAAAATAATAATTTTTATGTTACAGATGAAATGCTCAGAGAAATTTTTAATTATATAGTAGTTTTGATGTATAGAGTAAAAGAACAGAAGATAATAAAAGAGTACGATGTAAAATTTGATTTACTTAAGTCATATGATGAGTATCTTATTGCTAGGGGAATAAAGAATATTTTATCAGAAAAATTTGAACATATTTTAAATGATGAAGAAATTATTTATTTAACTATACCATTAGTAAGTGGAAATGCACCAGCATCAGAATGTGCTTTAAATAGTAGTAGAATTAATAAAAATATTGATGATTTAATGGAAAGCATATTTAATCAGATATATGTTGATATGGGTATTTTTATAAATGAGGATGAATTAAGGGTAGGACTTGGATATCATCTTAGTTTTACACTAAATAGGCTATTATTTAATATAAAATTAAAAAATGTCTTGTTAGAAGAAATCAAACAAAACTATATACTTCCATTTAAGCTGGCACAAATAGCAGGAAAAGTAATAGAGAAAAAATATAATCTAGAAGTCTCAGAGGATGAAATTGGTTATATAGCAATTCATTTCAGTGGATATTTAGAAAGAAATAGTAGTAGATTTTATTCAATTAAGAAAATAGCAATTATATGTGGGACAGGTCTTGGAACAGCAAAACTATTAAAAATAAGAGTTGAAAAGTTGATAGGAAATAATCCTAAAATTGATACTCTTTCAAGTTTTAACTTGAGAAATATTAATTTAGATGAATACGATATAGTTTTTACAACTATTGATTTAGATACATCAAATATAAATACAATAGTATTAAAAATCAATACAATATTTGATGAAAATAAATTGAGGGAAGAATTAAAAACAGTATTATGCCTAAGAGAAGGCAACATAGATACTACTGATTCTCCAAATTTACTAATAAATAATTTATTAAATGAAAATAACTTTATGATATTAAATGAAAAAACGATACTTGCTTCCTTAGAGAAAATGATGGACAATCTTGTGGATTTAGGATGTATTGATGATAATTTTAGAAAAAATATAATCAAAAGAGAAGAAAAATCTCCTACAGTTTTTGATAAAGGTTTGTTATTTCCTCATGCTGTAAATGAAAAGTCAGATAAATTTTTAATGGCAGTTGGGATTTTAGAAGAGCCAATAGTTTATGCAAATAGAAGTATAAAAATAATACTTATGACGATGTTTCCATGTGAGGACAAGGTGGATTCAGATTTATTGGTAAAGATTTATGAAGAAGTTTTAAAAATAGGACAAAATGTAAAATTAACAAATAAGATAAGTAAATGTAGAAGCTTTGTAGAATTTAAAAAAGTGTTGATTGAGAATATTATATAGGGTTTGTATAGGATTTAAAAAACAAATTAATTTATGAAAGGTGTGTAAATATGAAACTACTTATAATTTTATTTGTTGTTTATGTTTTAAATACTTTATTTGTAATGAAACAAAATAAACTATATTTCAAAGCTTTAAATAAAGCTAAAAAAATGGGCGATATAGTGTCTACAGGAAAAAAGAAAAGTTATTTTTCTAAAGGAAGTATAGCTATTATATCTTCAGATTCAGAGGGATTTATAAAGTGTGGAGAAATTTTAAAAGGTCGCACAGTAATGGCTAAGTTTAAAGAGATTGAAGATATAAAAGGATTAGATATATATAGTGCAGAGCAAAAATTTAAAGATGAAGAAAGTATTGTACAAGCTATAAAATTTATAAAAGAAAAAATAAATATTTCTTTTAATTAATCTAATATAAATTATCAGGAGGGATATCATGAAATATGAAGTTAAGATAAGTGGGATAGGCAGTTTAGTTGAAGAATTAATAAATGAAAGCAACTGTCTTATTATATACAATGAAACTATTAATGATGAAGATTTGAAAGATATATCTGTAATTCATTCAATATCAACATTAAAAAGTGATGTTGAAATAGGGGATACACTTACAATAGGAAATCGAGATTATTGTATAGTTTCAGTTGGTGATATTGCTCAAAATACTCTTAGAGAAATTGGTCACTGTACAATTAAATTTGATGGAGAAGATAAAGTAAATTTACCTGGAGAAATACATGTAGAAATTGGAAAACCAGATATAAAGATTGGAGATTTAATAACTATTTATTAATTTGAAAAAATAAAATTATTATAACAGGAGGAATTGATATGTTAGATTTAAATAGAAAACTTGCAAAGTTAGAAGAAGAAGGTAAAAAAATAAAAGTAGCTCTTATAGGTGCTGGTCATATGGGTAATGGAATGGTAAGTCAAATGGCAAATATGAAAGGAATGGAAGCATCTATTGTTGTAGATATAAATCTAGAATTAGCTCGTAAAGCATTTACTGATGCAGGTATAGAAGAAGAAATTATAGATAATGTAACAAATGAAACAGAGGCAGAAGTAAAATTACAAGAAGGAAAAGTATTAACATGTAATGACTTTCTTGTAGCTTGTAAAACAAAGTCAATAGATGTAGTTATAGATGCAACAGGAGGTATTGCAATTGGTGCAGAAATAGCACTAAATGCTATTTTAAATAAAAAACACATAGTAATGTTAAACGCTGAAACTGATTGTGTTGTTGGGCCAATACTTAAAAAATTAGCAGATGACGCAGGAGTAATATTTACAGGTTCTGCAGGAGATGAACCAGGGGCAGTAATGGGTCTATTTGATTTTGCAGATGCAATGGGATTTAAAGTTAGAGTAGTAGGTAAAGGTAAAAACAATAAATTAGATTTAGACTGTAATCCTGATACTGTTAAAGAAGAAGCAGAAAGAAAAGGAGCTTCACCTCATATGATAGCTTCTTTTAAAGAAGGTACTAAAACAATGGTAGAAATGGCTTTAATGTGTAATGCAACTGGATTTGTACCTGATGTAAGAGGTGGACATGGTATTGAAGCTACAGTTAATGAAGTACCTAAGAAATATGCATTAAAGAGCGAGGGTGGAGTATTAGATAATTATGGTGTAGTTGATTTTGTAAATGGTATAGCACCTGGTGTTTTCGTTGTAGTTGCTCATAAATTAAAAGCAGTTAATGATGAATTAAAATACTTAAGTATGGGTGATGGACCTAATTACATATTATATAGACCATATCATTTATGCAGTTTAGAAACTCCTTTATCAGCAGCAATGGCAGTTTTAGAGCATAAGGCTACAATAGTGCCTAAAGCTGGATTAGTTGCAGAAGTTATGACTATAGCTAAGAAAGACTTGAAAAAAGGTGAGTATATGGATGGATATGGTGCATATACATGCTATGGTACTATAGAAAAATATGATGTTGCAAAAGAAATGAATGCTGTGCCTATTGGTTTAATTAGTAAAAAGACTAAGGTTATTAAAGATATTAAAAAGGGTGAAGTTATAACATATGATATGGTAGAGATAGAAAAAGATACTACTTTATATCATTTAAGACAATTACAAGAAAAAATATTTGGATAAAATTTATTGCAGAATAATATAATATAGATGATGTTATTTAAAAGAGGGTTGATGGTTATTTTGAAATCAGCCCTTTTAAATTTTTTTATATTTTTTGAGAGGGTGTTTTACTAAATCTTATTTTATAGTTTGTTTACAGTTGCAAATCTTACTAGTAGGTTTAATTTAAATTAATTCTGCAATTTTATATTCATATTTAAGACAATATAATTAAAAATTTTAATATAAAATGAATTAAATTAGCCAATTATGTATTATAATATTAACTGTAATACTAATATAGTTCTATTAATTAAAGAAATATCCCCCATTAATATATAATAAATATCTTTAAGCAAAAGAACTTAGTAAAAAATATATCGTATTCAGTAAAAAATCTGTTTACAGAATGGTATATATAGTTATATAATATACTATATAAGATACGAAAAGATAAAAAGTATAGCACAATGAAAGAAGGTGATTATTATTCAGCTTAATGAAAGACAACTAAAAATAATAGATATAGTTAAGGAAAATGAACCAATAACGAGTGAAAGTATTGCCTCCAGCTTGAATGTGACTCGTGCTACACTTAGATCTGATTTAGCTATATTAACAATGACAGGAATACTAGATGCAAGACCAAAAGTTGGATATTTTTATTCAGGAGTTAGTGAAATTAATCTAATTGGTAAAAGTATAAAAGAAAAAACAGTAGAAGATATAATGAGCATGCCTGTACTAGCTAAGAAAGATGAAAGTATATATGATGTAATAGTCACTATGTTTTTATCTGATGTAGGGAGTATAGTTATTATAGATGAAAATGAAGAATTATGTGGAGTTGTCTCTAGAAAGGACTTATTAAAAGCAACTATAGGAGGTTCTGATATAAATAAGATGCCAATAGGTATGATAATGACAAGAACCCCAAACGTAGTTACTTTGAATAAGGGAGCGAGTGTTTTATTGGCTTCAAAAAAAATAATAGAACATGAAGTAGATTCGATTCCAATTGTTGAATATAAAGAAGAAGACAAAAATCATATGAAGGTTGTTGGGAGAATATCAAAAACCAACATAACTAAGCTATTTTTAGAAATAGTTGACAATTAAGGAGGTATGCTGGTGAAAAACCTAATTATATATGCAGTATCAGACTCAGTAGGGGAGACTGCACAACAAGTTGCAAAAGCATGTATGTCACAATTTTATGTAAATGAAACTTATGAAATAAAAAGATTTCCATATATGATTAATAAGGGAGTATTACTTGAAACGTTAGAAAATGCAAAAGCTGAAAACGCTTTGATTGTATATACATTAGTTGATGAAGAATTATGCAGTATTGTTGAAAGATATTGCGAAAGAGAAGGTCTTAGTTGTATAGACTTGATGACTGATATATTAAGAGAAATAAGTAAAAGAACTGGAAGAAAACCTAAAAGAGAAGCTGGTATAATCAGAAAATTAGATGAATCTTACTTTAAGAGAGTTGAGGCTATAGAATTTGCAGTAAAATATGATGATGGAAAGGACCCTAGAGGAGTTCTTCAAGCAGACATAATTTTAGTGGGAATATCAAGAACATCTAAAACCCCTTTAAGTATGTATTTAGCTAATAAAAATATAAAAGTAGCTAATGTACCATTAGTTCCAGAAATACCAATTCCTAAAGAAGTATTTGAAATAGAAACTAAGAAGATAATAGGTCTTACTAATTCACCTGAAAAGTTGAATGAAATAAGAACTCAAAGATTAAAAGCTTTAGGGCTATCTAGTAAAGCTAATTATGCTAACTTAGAAAGAATACTTCAAGAGTTAGACTATTCAGAAGAAATAATGAAGAAAATTGGATGCCCAGTAATAAATGTTTCAAATAAAGCAATTGAAGAAACTGCAGGTATAATTTTAGACATAATGAAAGAAAATGGTCTAAAAATATATAAAGAAATAGAAATTTAATAAAATGTCTAATAATAAAAATGATATAAATTAAAATAAAAAAGATTAATGGGGGATTTAACAATGGAAACTAAGTATGTTTATAGTTTTGGTGAAGGAAGCAAAGACATGAAATCTTTACTAGGAGGTAAAGGTGCCAATTTAGCAGAAATGACTAAGATAGGTTTACCTGTCCCTCCTGGGTTCACTATAACAACAGAGGCATGTAATGACTACTATGTTAATAATGAAAGTATAAGAGCAGAAATAATAAAAGAAATAGAAGCACATTTAGCTACTTTAGAAAAAGATTTAAACAAAACATTAGGATGTAATAAGAACCCACTATTAGTATCAGTTCGTTCTGGTGCAGTATTCTCTATGCCAGGAATGATGGATACAATACTTAACTTAGGTCTTAATGACAATAGTGTCATTGGTCTAGCAGAAGCTACACAAAATGAACGATTTGCATATGATAGTTACAGAAGATTCATACAAATGTTTTCTGATGTTGCTATGGAAGTGCCAAAATACAAATTTGAAAATGTACTAGATAGAGTAAAAGAGGCAAAAGGATACACAGTTGATACAGAACTTACAACTGATGACTTAAAAGAAATAGTAAAAGAATTTAAGGCAATATACAAAAAAGAGATAAAAAGTGATTTTCCACAAGACCCAAAAGAGCAATTAATGCTTGCTATAGAGGCAGTGTTTAGATCATGGAATAATCCTCGTGCAATCGTATACCGTAGATTGAATGATATAGCTCATAATTTAGGAACAGCAGTAAATATTCAATCAATGGTATTTGGTAATATGGGAGAAACTAGTGGTACAGGTGTTGCATTTACTAGAAATCCAGCTACAGGAGAAAATAAATTGTTTGGTGAATTCTTAATGAATGCTCAAGGTGAAGATGTTGTTGCAGGTATAAGAACTCCTCAAAATATATCAACTCTTGCTGAAGTAATGCCAGCTGTATTTGATGAATTCGTAAAAATTACTCATATACTTGAAGGTCACTATAAAGATATGCAAGATATAGAGTTTACTATAGAAAATGAAAGATTATATATATTACAAACTAGAAATGGTAAAAGAACAGCAGCAGCAGCAATAAATGTAGTAGTTGATTTAGTTGAAGCTGGAATAATAGATGAAAAAGAAGCTATAATGAGAATTGAGCCTAATCAATTAGACCAGTTATTACATCCAAAATTTGAAGATAAAGCTTTAAAAGAAGCTAAAGTTATAGCAAAAGGTTTACCAGCATCACCAGGTGCAGCAAGTGGTAGAGTTTACTTCAATGCTGATGATGTAGTAAAAGCAAATGAAAAGGGAGAAAAAGTAGTTTTAGTTAGACTAGAAACATCTCCAGAAGATATAGAAGGTATGGTTAAGGCTGAAGGAATTCTTACAGCTAGAGGTGGAATGACATCACATGCAGCAGTTGTTGCTAGAGGTATGGGTAAATGTTGTGTTGCTGGATGTGGAGAAATAAAAGTTGATGAGTTTAACAAAGAAGTAAGAGCTCTTGATGATATGGTTATAAAAGAAGGAGAGTACATTTCTATAGATGGTTCTACAGGAAATGTTTACTTAGGAGATGTTAAGAAAACAGAAGTTTCTTTAACTGGAAACTTTGAAAAACTAATGCAATGGGTAGATAAGCATAAATGTATGATGGTTAGAACTAACGCAGATAATCCTAGAGATGCTCGTGCAGCTATAGAATTTGGTGCTGAAGGTATAGGTTTATGTAGAACTGAGCATATGTTCTTTGATGAAGACAGATTACCAGCAGTTAGAGAAATGATATTATCTAATACAGTAGAGCAAAGAGAAAAAGCTCTTGAAAAAATATTACCAATGCAAAGAGAAGATTTTGTAGAGTTATTCAAAGTTATGGATGGGAAGCCAGTTAACATAAGATTACTAGACCCACCACTACATGAATTCTTACCTCATGATGATGAAACTATAGAAGAACTTTCAAAATCTATGGGAATAAAAGTAAGTGATATTAAGAAGAGAATAGTTGACTTAGATGAATTTAACCCAATGCTTGGACACAGAGGATGTAGACTTGCAATAACTTATCCTGAAATATGTGTAATGCAATCTAAGGCAATAATACAAGGTGCTATAGAAGCAATAAGAGCAGGTGTTAAAGTATCTCCAGAAATAATGGTTCCATTAGTTGGAGAAGTAAATGAGTTAAAGATAATAAGAAAAATGATAGTGGAAACTGTTGATGCTATAATAAAAGAAGAAGGAGTAGAAGTTCCTTATACTGTAGGTACTATGATAGAAATACCTAGAGCTTGTTTAACAGCTGATGAAATAGCACAAGAAGCAGACTTCTTCAGTTTTGGTACTAACGACTTAACTCAAATGGCATTTGGATATTCAAGAGATGATGCTGGTAAATTCTTAGGTCAATATGTAGATGAAGAAATATTAGAAAAAGACCCATTCCAAGTACTAGACCAAAATGGTGTTGGTAAGTTAGTTAAGATGGGAGCTAAATTAGGTAGAGAAGTTAAGCCAGAATTAAAACTAGGAATATGTGGAGAGCATGGTGGAGAACCATCTTCAGTGGAGTTCTGTTATAGTGTAGGACTTAACTATGTATCTTGTTCACCATTTAGAGTGCCAATTGCTAGACTTGCAGCAGCTCAAGCATCTATAAAAAACCCTAGATAATAATATATTATAAACATATATAATTAAACTAAAATATTATATCTCCTATACATCAATGTATCAAATAGAGTATTTGTAAATTGAGTATAGGGGATTTTTATTTTATATTATTATAAAAAATCTAATTTATATTATAGTAGGTGAAACGTTATTTAATTATGTTGCATATATTATTGTAAGAGAGAAATTTCAACTAATAATTAAATTGAGTTTACTGGAGGGGATAAAGTTGACAAAGTGTCCTAAATGTGGAAAAGAAGTATCATCACGTCCAGGTAGTATATGCCCACGATGTGGATTTAAAGTAGTAGAAGAGAGTCTTAAAATGAGATGCCCAGAACCTAGCTGTAGAGCATTAGTATCTAGGAAGTTAGATTATTGTCCTAAATGTGGATGTAAGCTGAAAGGATATAATATTTCAGAATTTGTTAACATGGTCAGATGTAAAATAGATGAAACATTTGATAAAAATTAATTAAATTCAGCTTTAGACTTTACTTTGTGGTGAAGGATATATGTGTTCTTAGAATCAATGATATTTTAGTAAATAGAAAAAGAGTTGAACTAATAATAAGCCAACTCTTTTTCTATTTTATTGAGCAAATTTATTTTAGTAAATAAATGTTTCTATATAACAGTATTACTTTTTACTTCCATCACTAAGTATCCATGGCTTTTCTATACCATTTTTTAATGAATTGTAGTTTACAATAAGTGTATCATAGCTATTTTTGGCATCTTCATTGCTTACTACTTGTTTTTTATAGTCAGTTAGAGTAATCAATCCTAAATCATATCTTAGCTTAGTATTTTTTAATTGTTTTTCCGATAATTCGAGCTGTTTTTTAGTTGTTCCAATTGTATCTTCTAAAGCAAGTAATTGTGCATAGCTATCAATCAAGCCTTTTTTTAGAGCTTTTTTACTATCCTCTAGTGTAACTAAGCCATTTTCAGTATTATACTTTTGTTGAAGATAATTTGCATATGTAGTAAGTCCAGCAGCATAAGTCTGTCTTTCAAGATTGTATGCTTCAACTTCTTTTTCATATTGAGCATAATCTTTTTCATACTTATTCTTAAGAACTTCATATTCAGCATCAGTTAAACTACCTTGTTCTGGTCTTGTAGGAGCAACTGGTCTTGTAAGGTTAGGTCTATCTGGTAAATCTGCCTTATTTTCATCATCATCATTAAAACTTTCTTCTGTACGTTCTAAAATCAATTGGTCATACTTTAAGTATTCATTAACCTTACCTTCCATGTATGAATCAACTGAACCACCCACTCTAAAAGACTCAAAACGGTATTCTTTATCTAATTGATAGTTATCTAAATTTATATTAGTCAACAACTTAAAATAATCTTGATTGTTTTTTAGTTCTTGAAGTTTAGCTTTTTGATTATTTTGCAATGTCTGAAGTTCAAGCTCAGCTGACTCAGTTTCTAATGATGTCACTAGACCTAAATCCTTTTTTAGTTTCATATCTTTAATTTCTTTAGTTTTTATCTCAAGATTATTTTTTATCTTATCTAACTCATTTTCTCTTGAGACTAAGTCATTGTACTTATTAGTAATATCATTAGCTATTTGATCTTCCATAAAATATTTGGCCTGTTCGCTTTGATTTTTAAGAAGTCCAATTTGGTCATATGGAAATGAGTTATCACTTCCAGTAAAACTATCAAATTCATCCTGTACTTCTAGTTTTTCTTTTAACATTTTTATTTCTTCTGATTTCATCTTTAATTTTTCGCTATTTTTAAGTGCAGCACTGACAGCTTCTCTAGCAGTTAAAAGTTCTTTTTCAGCTGTTCTTTTAGCCGAGTCACTTAAGGTAGCATTATCAACTTTATTTATAGAAGAAGTATTATCATTTGCATAGGCTGGCATTAAATTAGCTGTTATTATACCAACACCACATCCAATTGCAATTATTTTACTAACTTTTTTATTCAATACAATCGCCCTCCATTTATATTTAAATTTTAGCTTTTAATTTTGGTTTTTTGAATATTTTTCCTTTTACATCTCCTATTTTATCTGTTATTTTACCAAATATTTTAGGCATCTTATCTGAAAACTTATTTTCCCACTTATCAAATATTAAATATATAGTAGGGATAAGTACTAGGGTTATTAGTGTAGATACAGTAAGACCACCCATTATAACTACGGCTAGTGGTTGCATTGTTTCTCCACCTTCACCAAGAGATAATGCTGTTGGTAACATACCTAAGATTGTCGTTGCAGTTGTCATTAAAACGGGTCTTAGTCTTGCAGCACAACCAATTGAAACCAATCCAATTAAATCATTGCTACGATTTGCTTTTCTAAGTTGCTCTATGTAGTCAATAAGAACTATACCATTGTTAACAACGATACCAATAAGTAAGATTATACCTAACATACCTACAGTACTTAAACTTTGACCAGTTACCAAAAGAGAAAGTACAACTCCAACGAATGCAAATGGAACACAGAACATTATTATAAATGGTTTACTAAATGATTCAAATTGGGCTACCATTACCATATAAACAAGTGCTATGGCTATAACCATTGAGAATCCAAGACTGGCCATAGATTCATTCATCATTTCTGTTTCTCCACCAACACCAATAGAGTAGTCTTTAGGGATTAGCATCTTGTTAGTTTTTTCTAATGCTAATTTTGTAGCAGTACCAGCATCTAAATTATCAAGTGTTGCAGTTATATTTACAGAAAAATCACCATCAGTTCTTGATATAGACTGTAAACCATCTACCATTTTTATGTTTGAGAAAGCTCCAAGAGGTACTTCATTTCCAGTTGCAGAATTTACTTTTAACTGTTTTATATCCTCTAGATTATCAATACTATCTGCTTTAAACTTTAGATTTACATCTACTTTATAGTCATCAATAGTGGCAGTAGTGACTGAATCACCATTTATTGCAGTACGTAATAATCCTGCAATTTCTGCTGTATTTACACCGTATTCTTGAGCCCTATGTTTGTCTATTGTAAATTGAGCTTCTTGTGTTGTATCTGCAAGAGAAGTCTCTACATTTCTAAATCCTTTTATAGAACTGAATTCTTTTTCAACTTCTTTTCCTAATATCTTTAATACATCCAAATCAGGGCCCTTCATCTCTAATGTGAAGTCTGCTCCTGAAGTTCCGCCCATAACACTACTATTTTGACTTACATTTATTTTACAATCTGGAACAGTAGCAACTCTATCAATTATTTCTTTTTCTATTTCATCAGTAGTTCTCTTTCTATTTTTTTGAGATTCCAATTCAATTGCTATATTTGCACCATTATTATTTGAGTCTGATGTCAAACTTGTTATTAATGTCTTGACTTCTGGAATATCTGAAACTTTTTTCTCTGTCATAGACACATAATAATCATTAGCCTCTAAGCTAAGACCCTTTGGAAGTTCTATAGAAATAGCCAATTCTCCTTTATCTGCTGCAGGCATAAAGTCCATACCTATAAAGCTCATTCCAAATAGAGAAGCTACAAATATAAGTAAACTTGATATTACTACTAATTTCTGATGTCTTAAACATACACTTAGTAATCTTTTATATCCTTCACTTACCTTATCAAATATAGGGCTATCTTTTTCCTTCATTTTTTCACTACTTTTACCTCTACTTAGTTTTGCAAATACACTAGGAACAAGAGTAATTGCGCCTATAAAAGAGAAGGCTAGGGAAGCTATAAGTGTTTTACCTAAAGCCCCAAATGTTATTTTGGCTATACCTTCTGTAAACATAATAGGTAAGAAGATAGCTATAGTGGTCAATGTTGATGCTAATATTGCATTGGTAACAGTTCTTGTACCTTCAATAGCACAATCATCAATACTCAAACGGCCACTTTTCCTGTATTTAAATATGTTTTCAATTACAACTGTAGCATTATCAACAACCATACCAACTGAAATTACCAATGAACTTGCAGTGATAAGGTTTAAACTTTCACCTGTAAAATAGAGAACAGCTATTGCTCCTATTATAGAAATTGGTATTGCAACTGCAACAACTAATGAAGCCCTTACGCTTTTTAAGAAAGCAAAGATTACTATAAACGCAATAACTGCACTTATAAGTAAATTGCTCATTACACTGTTTATTGATTCGCTTATGTAAGCACTTGTATCATTGGCAATTTTAATTTTAAATTGTGGGTTTTCTTTATTCAATTCATCTACATATTTATATGCGTCTTGCATAACTTTTACAGTATTTGCATCTTGTTGCTTAGAAATATCTATTACTAAACTGCTTTTTCCATTGTATCTATAAATACTATCTTTGTCTGCAAATCCATAATCTACACTACAAAGAGTATCTAAGTTAACTGTGTTTCCTCCTTTTACAGGAATTTGAATCTGTTTTATATCATCCAAAGATTCTAATTTATCAATTGATCTTAAGACTATCTTATCTTCACCTTGAGTAATTGAACCATAAGGGAATGTTTTATTACTAGATGATAAAATACCTTTTATAGTTGACAAACTAACTCCATAATTTGAAAGAACTGATGGGTCAGCTATTACATTAACTTGAGCTTTTTCTCCACCTTTAATGTCTGCTGATGTAGTACCATCTATAGATTCTATTTTAGGCTGAATTACATCTTCAGCGTATTTTCTTAGTGCTTGTGCATTATTGTTTCCACCAGATATAACAAGCTGACCTATAGCTTGTGCATTCATATCTAATTTTAGTACTGTTGGCTTAGCTGCATCATCTGGCAAGCTAGTTTGTAATGCATCTACTTTAGACCTAACATCGTTCATTATTTCATCCAAGTTGGTTCCAAATTCAAATTGAGCTACGACCATAGAAACACTTTCTTGTGAACTTGATATAGTAGAGTTTACATTTGAAACAGCTGATAAACTTTCATCAACTTTTTGGCTAACTTGTTCATCAACGTCCTGAGGACCTGCACCTGTCCAAGTAGTCATAACCATTACAACAGGTATTTCTATATCAGGCATTAGATTTATTGACATTTTTTTATATCCAATACCACCAAAAACTATTAAAACTAAGAAGACCATTATGATTGTGAGAGGACGCTTAACGGAAGTATGTGTTAAATTCATAATACTATTTCTCCTTTTCTACAGGAAATATCTTAGTTCCATCAGAAATAAGACTTATCCCTCCAATAACCACTGTATCTTTTTCACTTACACCACTTTTGATTGCTATTTTATCCTCTGTTACAATTCCAGTTTGAACTAATGTTTTCTTTGCTATGTTATCCTTAGTTGCTATGTATACATATTTTTTTCCATTTTCTTCAAATATTGCTTTTTTAGGTACTGTAACAGCTCCATTTTCTTTTTCAACACTTAAGTTTACTTGTGCAGACATTCCTGCCTTAAATTTGTTGTTAGTATTAGTAACAAGTATTTTAACAGGATATAAAGATGTCTGAGGGTCAACTACTGAGGGAACATAATCTATCTTTCCTAAAACTCTTTGATCTTCAATGACAACATCTACATTGCCATCTTTTTTAAATTTAGCTATATCTGCTTCTGCTACATTTAAGTCTACTTCTAATATATTAGGATTAGAAATAACAAAAGCTGGTTGTGATTGTGTTATCATCTCTTTTGAGTCAAAGTTTTTGGCTGTGATTGTTCCATCTACTGGAGCTTTTAATGTCAACTTATCTAAGTTACTCATTGCTAAATTATATGATACTTGAGCTTGGTCAAGTTGTTTTTTAGCAAGTGATTTAGCTTGAGGTATACTTTTTGAAGTTGCTGTATTGTATGCCCTTTGTGCAGAATCTAGTTGTTGTTTTGATTGCTCTAAAGCAACTTCTATTTTTTTAAATTGGTCTAAACTAATTACTTCCTGCTCGTAAAGAACCTTATTATTGTCATAATTTCTTTGGGATTCATCATATTGAAGTTTTGCGCTATCAAGAGCTGTTTTTGCTTGATTTACTTGAGCTTCTAATGCACCTCCAGTGGCACTTGCATAACTTGCTTTTGCTAAATCCAGTGATGCTTTAGACTGTTTTACACTGTTTTCTAGATCTTCACTGGTTATACTCAATAAATCATCACCTTTTCTTACATTTTGCCCAAGTTTTACATAAACTTCTTGAACTGTGCCAGCAGTTTGAGCAGTAACTGATGTCTCATCTTTAACTTTTGTAGTTCCTGAGAAAGCATTTGTATTTTCTATTTCTCCACCTACTGCCTTTTGAACAGAGACTGCTATAGGTTTTTCTGGTTCAGGTTCATCTGTTTTTCCACATCCAACTAAGAACAGTGAACTACACATTAAAAAAACTACTAAATATCTTTTCATATATCCTCCTATTATATTTTACACTAGCTTGTTGTAGAATTTAAAGTGTCTTATAATTTAAGTTTAGTTTTAGGCTAATTAAAAAACTTCCCTTTTTTGGCATTTTATAATTCTCTAATTTGATTATAAATTTATAATTATTATGAGTCAATAACTTTTTCTTGTTTTAAATTTATTAATAGTTTATAATTTATAATATATATAATAGAGAATGAATATTTTATTACAGTATTTATTGAAGGGATGTTACAAATATGGATAACGATAATATACTTAAAATAGCGGACTCTTTTTTAGACTTTTTATTTGTACTTCAAAATAATATATTCAAAGAAAACGATTTGTTAAAAAAATTTCAAAACAACTCAGATATGATGAAAGAGTATTTTGGAGAATGTCCAATGGCTCCATCACATGCAAAGGTAATTCTTTATCTTATGACATCAAACTCATCATCAATTTCTCAAATAGCTTCTAATTTAGGAATATTAAAATCAAATATGACACCAATTATTGATAGATTGGTAGAGCATGATTTAGTAAATAAATTTCCTGACCCAAAAGACAGAAGAGTTCTTAGAGTTGAATTGACAGATAAAGCATTTGAATTATTTGATATTGTACAATCTATTCTTAAAGAGTCTATAGTAAAAAAACTATCAAATCTTTCTGATGAAGAGCTAACTTTATTAGATGAACATACACTTAAACTATCAGAAATAGTAAAAAAATTAGTTTAAATGTACATAGGAGAAGCTATCATTATAAAGTTGAATTTTTACACAAAGCAGAAATAGCAGTAGTATAATATATCTAATATTATACTACTGCTATTTCTGCTTTTATGAATATTATTTAATTCTCAAATTCTATTTTCCAGTTGAAGTAGCCAGTATCTGGATTTTTATTGTATTTTAATGTAGCATCAAATTTATTTCCATTTTTAGAAGTTAAAGATTTTACCTTGGTCTCACCTTTTTTTAAAATATTTTTGACCATAGTTTTATTAACTTTCTTTTTGTAGAGACTTAAGTATTTGTCATTTTTCCAAATAACGAACTTACACTCTTTATGATTTTTACAAGCAAATCCTTTATCAAACTCAAGGACATCACCTTGACAAATAGGACATTTACCAAGAGAAGTATTTTCTTTTTTAATATCTGTATCCTTTGATACAGCAATTTCCTTTTCAGAATCAGTCAAACTTTTTTTTGAGCTATTTTTTGAATCTTTTGCTTTTACCTTAGTAAATTTTTTAGTTTTTGAATCAAAAGTATAAGCCTCTGTATTTATATTTTTTGAAGCATCCTGCTTTATGATATTAACATTTTGATATATAAAACTAATAATATGAGTAAGATATTCTTTTCTGGTGTATTTGCCTTTTTGAATATCACTTAAACTTTTTTCAAGTTTACCAGTGTAGTCCACATCAAATAAGTCCTTAACAGGAAAAATTTCAACTAAATTTTTTCCAAGGTCTGTTATAAAGTAAGATTTGCCTTTTTTCTTTACATAGCCAACCTGACTTATTTTTTTTAGTACATCGGCACGTGTGGCTGATGTTCCTATTGAATATCCTGAAAGTACAGTTGTATCTTCTTCAGGTACATTTTTACCACAATTTTTCATAGCTTTTAAAAGTGTATCTTCAGTATATGATTTAGGGGGTGTTGTTTGTTTAGTTAATGGCTTTATCTCTAAGACATCAACAATATCATCTTTGTTTACAAATGGAAGTAAATCGTTTTTTTCTTCCTTATTATATACTTCAAGGTATCCCTTTGATTTAAGTACTTTTCCTTTTGTTAAAAAAGTGCAATCATCTACTTTAGTTTTAATTTCTGTGTTCTCATATTCAGCAGGAGGCATAAAATTTGCTACAAATCTATCTTTTATAGCATCATAAACCAATTGCTCATCTTTAGATAAATTTTTGGGTATTATATAAGTAGGAATTATAGCACTATGCGAATCTACCTTAGATGAATCAAAGACCCTTTTTGTTTTAGAAAATTTAATTTTATTTTCATATTCAAGACCAACTTTTAATTTTTCTAAGGTTTGAGAAGCCTTTGAAGCTAAACTTTCTTCTAAAAAAATAGAATCGGTTCTTGGATAAGTTATATACCCACCTTTACCATTACCTTCATAAAGAGATTGACAGACATTTAAAACTTTATCAGAGGTAAAATTAGAGTACTTAGAAGTTATATATCCTTGAAGTGATGTTAAACTAAAAAGTTTTGGTGCATACTCTTTTGACATAGTAATTTTTTTATCTAGTATTTTGCCAGTTTGAGATGTAATTGAAGCTATGATTTTATTTGCATCTTCAAGTGTATCAAATTTACTTTCTTTACCTTTAATATATTTACCTTTATATTCACCATTTTCAGCTTTAAAATGACCCTCTACCTCATAATAAGTTTTGGGAACAAAATTCAGTATTTCCATATCCCTATCATAGACTAATTTGACTGTTGGAAGAATTACTCTACCTATATTTAATAATTTTCCATTTCCATATTTTAATGTAGCAACAGAAGTGAAGTTTATTCCAATTAGCCAATCAGTAATAAGTCTTGTATATCCAGCAGCTTGAAGATTTCTCATTTCATCTTCATCTTTTAAGTTTTTTATACCCCTTGTAATGTCTTCTGGAGTCCATTCATTTACCAAGATTCTTTTTACTGGTTTTTTATTTTTTGCAAGTAAAAATATTAAAAATGCTATAAGTTCTCCCTCTCTGTCATTATCAGTGGCATTTATTACATATTCCACATCTTTTCTGTTTAAAAGTTTTTTTACAGTATTGAATTGTTTAGTTTTAGAACTATCAATTTTGAATTTAAACTTATTTTCAGGCACAAATGGAAAATTATTCATTTTCCAAGAGCCAGAATACTTATCTTTATCATAATCTTTCATATCATATAATGATACTAAGTGTCCAACTGCATAAGTAATTATATAATCATTTCCTTCAAAGTAACCATCTTGTCTAGTCTTTGCACCTAAAAATGATGCTATAGTTTTTGCAACGGATGGCTTCTCAGCAAGTACAAGTTTCATAAAAAATCCTCCTTTAAAACACTAATAATTATATTACCACAAAAAAATAAAAAACTTCAAGAGGCTGAAATTTAAGTTATAATATTTATAGGAAATTGAAAGGAGATATAAAATGTACAATTTAAAAGTAAAAAAATTAAATGACGACGCTATAATACCTAATTTTGCTCACAAAGGTGATGCGGGTATGGATTTGTATTCTATAGAGGAGGTTGTAATACCTTCTGGAGAGACTAAACTTATTAAAACTGGAATATGTATAGAACTTCCTGCTATGACAGAAGCACAAGTGAGACCTAGAAGTGGACTTGCTTTAAAACATTCAATTACTGTGTTAAATACACCAGGAACTATTGATGAAGGATATAGAGGAGAGCTTAAAATCATATTAATAAATCATGGAAAAAATGATTTTAAAGTTGAAAAACATATGAAGATTGCTCAAATGGTAGTAAAACCTATATACGAGATTAATATAGAAGAAGTTAAAGAATTAAGTGATTCTGAAAGAGGAAAAGGTGGATTTGGTTCAACAGGATTCTAAAAAGTTACAAAAAAGTTAAAAAATATAAAATTGTTTAATAAAATATAGATTGGCTATATAACTGAGTTTCAAGCTCTTTGTGATTAAAAAATATTTATGGTAATTTATGGTATAGAATTATTACTATAGACAAATAGTTACAAATTTGTAATAATATTAATATAAAAGAAATAATTGATATTTAAAAATAGTGTCAGTTATTTCTTTTATGTTAGAAATAAAAAATAAATCTACTAGAAAAGAGGAGATGAGTGGAAAGTTATGAATTTTAATCAAAAGAGAGTAGCAGCCAGTATAATGGCCACCGCGATAATAATGCCTACAATGGGGAATTTAGCATATGCTAATGAGTCTGAAATAGAAAGTTCAACTGTAGAAAGTAGAACAATAACAGGGAATGCAGTAAATTTTAGAAAAGGACCAGGTACAAATAATGCATCTATAGGAAAGTTCTACAAAGGTGATAAAGTTGAGTACATAGGAAAAGATGGTTCTTGGGTAAAAGTTAAATATAATGGGAATACAGGTTATGTACATGAAAACTATGTATCAATAAATAGCCTAGGAAATAGTAATGAAAGTAATGATGCTTCAGTAAAATCAACAAAAGTTGTTACAGCAAAGGGATTAAATTTTAGAACAGGTCCAAGTACAGGAAGTTCTAAAATATCTACTTTGGGATATGGTACTGAAGTTGGATACATATCTGAGTCAAATGGATGGTCAAAAATAAGTTCTAATGGTAGAGTAGGTTATGTTTCAAGTAAATATTTAGGAACTAACTTAAGTGATTCTGCAAATGGAAATTCTGGAAACAGTTCAAGTGATCTTGTAAAGGATACAAAAGTTGTAACAGCAAAATCATTAAACCTTAGAACAGGACCAGGAACAGAACACTCTAAAGTGGCTACATTAAGTTATGGTACTGAAGTCGGAAGTATCTCAGAAGATGGAGGATGGACAAAAGTAAATCATGATGACCAAACAGGATATGTATCAAGTCAATATCTTGCAGAAAAAGGTTCTGTTGATACTTCAAGTCCATCTGATTCAACTAATTCTCCAAGTCAGGGAGCTGATAGTGTAATAAGCTTTGCAAAGACACTACTTGGAAAACCATATGTATGGGGAGCAGAAGGTCCAAATAGTTTTGACTGTTCTGGATTCACACAATATGTTATGAAAAAATCTGCTGGAGTTAGTATACCAAGAGTATCTAGAGACCAAAGTAAGTATGGAGCATATGTAAATAGAGGAGACCTTAGAAGCGGAGATTTAATATTCTTTGATACAGAAGGCTCAAATAATGGTTCTGTAAGTCATGTTGGAATATATATGGGAAATGGAGAGATGATACACGCATCTTCAGGTTCATCAAAAAAGGTAACAATATCTAATATAAATAGTAGTTACTATTCAAGTAGATATGTAAATGCAAGAAGAGTTTTATAATCATTTAGATTTAATTATAAAATTTTACAAATAGATATTTCTTTATTGCTTACAAAATAAAAGCAGGTAAGATGTCAATAGTATTGTAGATTACTATCTATATTACTGTTGATTTAGTACCTGCTTTTTATTGTTTATTTATTCTATTTGCGTATAGAAAATGGACAGTTCTTTATAGTTTTTTATATCTTTAAGCGGATTTAAGCGAAAAGAGTAAGTTAGTAAATTAGTAAATGGTTGTAGTTTTACATATAAAGAAGAATTTTAGAATATTTTTTGAGATTCTTCTAAGTCATAAGCATCCATTAAAGCTTCACCAAATCTTTGATAGTGAATTATTTCTCTTTGGCCTAAGAATTTTAGTACATTTATAACATCAACATCATCTGTTAAGTTTATAAGTTGATAATATGTTGCAAGTGCTTTTTGTTCAGCAGCCATATCTTCATGTAAATCAGTTACAGGATTTGACATAACCGCGATAGGTCTTACATCAAATGGAACTCCATTTGAATCTGTTGGATAAATTCCATATCCATTTTGTGCATAGTTTGAGCCAAGACCAGCAGCTTTTAATTCTTCTGGAGTTACATCAGAAGTTAACTGATAAACCATAGTACATATAAGCTCAACGTGAGCTAGTTCTTCTGTACCAATATCTGTTAAAAGTGCACGCATATTACCAGTAGGCATTGTATATCTTTGACTTAAATATCTCAAAGATGCAGCAAGTTCTCCATTTGGTCCGCCAAACTGAGTTATAAGAAACTTAGCCATTCTTGGGTCACAAGTTTTTATATTAACTGGGTGTTGTAAAGTTTTTTGATATATCCACATGAATTTTCAATCCTCCAATACTTGATGTCTAATAATTAAATTCTCTGTCCCAAGGCCAAGGTTGCTCAGCCCATTGCCAAGGGCATCTACTTGGAGCATACCCAAAGCTAGTTAAAGGACCATATTTATTTTCGTAAGCATATCTAGCCTGTGCAAATTGGTTACACAATGAATTGTAAGTGTTGATAGCATTTTTATCATCAGGATGAGTGTCTAAATATAAGTTCATATCAACACATGCAAAAGATGTTTCCTGAATTTTTCTCATAAGTTCAGCTCTAGATGAATCTTTCATTATCTTCTACCTCCTCTTAATTTTTTTGGCTTAGCATATAATTCTTTGTTGTACATTTCAGATTCTAATAAATTTAGTTCTGGAAATATAGTTCCAAATTTTAATGCATCAGAAAGGCAGTACATTTCTGTGAAAATTTGATTATTAATATATGGTCTAGCCAAAGATGAACCACAATTTTTTTTAATGTCTCTAGTTTTATTTTCCAAGATGAAAACCTCCTTGTTGTAAATAGATAGGTAAGTCTATCTAGTGTATAATATTCATCCATTTAAAAATCGTTACTCATAATAAAATATTAAATGAGAAAAATAAAAAAGATAATAAAAGAAAGGCATTATTTATGTTATTATAAGTTTATGTGTTATTGTAAACTATAAAGTATTTATTAAAATTAAAGTAAAAATTATAGTATTTTATAGAAGTAGGTAGACTTTTTTGTAAAATATTATTAACATAAATATACGAGGTGATTAAATGAGTGAGCTATCAGGAAAAGGCTGTGAAATTATAGTTCCTTTTGAGGAAAGACTTTCACTAAGGGATATAGAAAAAAGTATTATAAAAAAATATAGAAAACATTTATGGTCTAAGTTTATAAAGGCAATAAGAGATTATAAATTAGTTGAAGAAGGGGATAAAATAGCTGTAGCAATATCTGGAGGAAAAGATAGTATTCTTATGGCTAAAATGTTTCAAGAATTAAAAAGGCATGGACAAGTTAATTTTGATGTTGAATTTATTGCTATGGACCCTGGATACCATGCGAATATAAGGCAATTACTTGTAGATAATTGTGAGTATTTAAATATACCAATACATTTATTCGATTCAAGAATATTTGAAATAGCTGATGAAATTGCAAAAGATTATCCATGTTATATGTGTGCAAGAATGAGAAGGGGAGCACTATATTCAAAAGCAGAAGAATTAGGGTGTAATAAACTTGCATTAGGTCATCACTATGATGATGTAATAGAAACAACGATGCTTAATTTGTTATGTGCAGGAAATTTTAAAACTATGCTTCCTAAGCTTAATTCTACTAATTTTGAAGGAATAAAAATCATAAGACCACTTTATTATATAAGAGAAGAACATATTATAAGATTTATCCAAAATAGTGGTATATGGCCTTTAAATTGTGCATGTATGGTTGCTGCTAAAAAAACTGGAAATAAAAGATATGAGATAAAAGATTTAATAAAAAGTTTAGAGCCAAATTTTAAAAATGTAGAAAAATCCATATTTAAAGCAGCAGAAAATGTAAATCTTGATTCAATACTAGGGTGGCAAAAAGATGGGGAGAAACATTCTTTCTTAGAAAATTATGAATAAAAGTAATTAAAGGAATCACTATAAACAATTGGAAAGGGTGTTTATATTGAAGAGAGTATATATAGATTTTGAGATGAATATGCCAAATTCTAAATCAAAGAGAGATATATTAAATTCAGATATAATTGCAATTGGAGCAGTTATGTATGATGAAAAGACAAAAAATATTGATAAGTTTAAATCTTTAATAAAGCCAGTAAGTAATGCCCAGTTGTATCCTCATATACAAGAGTTGACTCATATATCTTCAGAAGCATTAAAGTATGCACCAAGCTATGAAGAGGTCATGAGAAAGTTTAAAAAGTGGTTAGGCATATTTTCTGAGATTGAAGGAATATATACTTTTGGTAATTTAGATTTAACATGTTTCAATAACACTGATATGAGAAGTTCTAAAAAAAACAATCATCCAAGGTTCGTAAACAACATTCGAGAGTTATTTGTGGATATAAAAGAGAAATATATAGAGTGTGGTATAAAATGTATGAACTATATATCACTAAAAAATTTACTTGAATTTGCTAATTTAGAGTTTAGTGGAGATGCACATGACCCATTGAATGATGCATATAATTTATTTATTTTAGATGAGGCAATTACAAATAATGTAGATATACAAAATATTTTAATAATGCTAGATATAATAAGACCACCGTTTAATAACATAAATCCAGATTTAAATGATTGTTTTGATAAATTTAAAGAATCACTTTATAAAAAAGAAGGAAATTATGATATTGTAGATTTTTCTATTGAGATAATAAAAACTGTGAGAATGTACTTATTGACAATTATAAATATAAATATACAAAACATAGAAGTTATAAAAGATATAGATAAAAAATTGGATACTATAGATAAATTGAAGAATATAGAAGATGGTTATTTTTATTTATTAGAAGATGTGTATTTTGATATAAAAGATTTATTAGAAGATTTAATGCTTTATAGAGTACATGAAGATGAATACAAAAATGAAATAGAAAATATAATAAAGATGTTTGATGAAGATTTAGAGAGTGAGAAAATATATATTGATAAGAATAATAATTTAAATGCTATTAATAAAGTATAGAAAGTTACAACTAATAGAACAAAATTTGATGATTATGATAGTTTTTGAATAAAACTAGATTTAAATGGAATTAAACTTCTATAAAAATATATAAAATAGTAATAAATGTAGAAAGTATATATGCTTTCTACATTTTTAATATTATAGTATTTTAAATTTAAAAAATGTATTATATATTTTATAATTAATATATTTTATTGACATTTTATGATTGAAAAATATAAAAACTACTTCTTGCGAAAGTAATTGATTTGTTGTATTATAATTTACATGAATATGGAAGATAATCTTAAAAGCTGTATTATAAAAGTGCATATATTTAAATTTTTAACAAATAACTTATTTATTAAAAGATGAAGGGTAGGATGAAGTTATGGGATTTAAAGAAGTAAAAATTGAAGAGCTACAATTTAATCCATTCACTAAAATTGGTAAAGAGTGGTTACTTATAACAGCAGGAAACTCAGACAAATTTAATACAATGACTGCAAGCTGGGGTGGTGTTGGAGTGTATTGGAGTAAAAATGTTGTAACAACTTACATAAGACCACAGAGATATACAAAAGAGTTTGTAGATAATAATGACACATTTACAGTTGCATTTTTTGATGAAAAATACAGAGAAGCTTTAAATATTTGTGGTACTATTTCTGGTAGAGATATAAATAAAGTAGAAAAAGCAGAACTTACACCATATTTTGTAGACGATACAGTAGCTTTTGAAGAAGCTAATATGATTATGGTTTGTAAAAAATTATATCATGATACTATGCCACCAGAAAACTTTGATGCTAAAGAAAATGATGAAAAGTGGTATCCAAAGAAAGATTATCATACTATGTATATATCAGAAGTTGTAAAGGTTCTTATAAAAGAATAGATAAAATAAATTTAAAAAATATGTTTAATAGTAAATAGGTATTTTCTTTTAATTACTATTAAATAGATATTTTTTTATTAAAAGATGAACTCTGTTTTCTAGCGTTCATCTTTTTTATTTCCTTATATAGAAATATTTATATGAAGTATTCAAGGATATTTCATATGTATCTATTAATTATCTGTGTTTATTGTACTTAGTTTATTTTAAGAGAGATTCTTTTAAAATGAGATTTACTTAATATATAGTCTTAAGAGTATAAATGCTAACTAATAAAAATATATATTATATTAGGTATTTTAAATCGGTATTTTAAATAAATTTTGAAAATAAAAGGGTGATTTTTTATGGAAAATATAACTAGTTATTTTAGAACAATAGTATGTGTATTTATATGTTTATCGTCTGCATTTATATTTATTCAATTAGCTAGAGTTTTTATTAATAAGAAAAAAACTAGTATAAAAAATAAGTCAAAAAAAGGTTTTCGTTATGATAGAGATTTAATTGAGACAAGGAGAGAAAAAACATATACACAAGATAGAAATAGTGATAAAAATAAGAATATTGATAAGAAATTAAAGGGAGAAAAAGTATTCAAATATGATAATGGAGATTTATATAAAGGTGAGTTTATTGATGGGAAGAAAAATGGATTTGGGACATATATTTTTTCAAGTAAGGAAAGATATGAAGGGTTATGGAAAGATGATAAGATGCATGGAATAGGTAAATATACTTATAAAGATGGTTCAATATATACAGGGGAATTTAAAGATGGTTTAAAAAATGGTCTAGGAAAATTAACTTATCCAAATAATGATATATATAAGGGCTATTTTTTAGATAATAAAAAAAATGGAAAAGGTGTATTATATAAAAGTGATGGAAATAAGCAGGCAGGAATATGGGAAAATGATGAACAATGTAAAAGCTTAGATTTTAAAGAATTAAACAATAAAGAATTAAATAATAATGTTTATCAAAATAGATTAAGTGATAATAAGATAAAAATTTAGTTATTATAGTAAAATAATCTTTATTCATAATGGAATATCTACTGTATATTTAGTAAAATTTGTAAAAATTTCATATATCATATAAAATTAAGTATTGATTAGTATATTGTATAAATATAGAATATAAATATATCCATTTGATAATAAGGAGAAGAGATATGAAAGAATATGTAGTTGTAGATTTAGAAACTACAGGATTAGATCCATATAAAGGTTGTGAAATAATAGAGATAGGAGTAACAGAAATAAAAAATGACGAAATTGTAAAAAACTATTCGAGGTTAATAAAACCTAAGGGTATAATTTCTTCATTTATAACAGAATTGACACATATAAGTAATGAAATGGTAGAAAAAGAGGAGTCTTTAGAGTTGGTTTTACCTAGATTTAGAAAATACATAGGTGATAGAACTATAATTGCACATAATGCAAAATTTGATTTAAAGTTTTTAAATTACTATCTTAGAAAGTTGGACTTAGAGCCAATAAATAATTATATATGTACACTAGAATTATTAAAAAAATGTAAAAGTTATAAAGGAAAAAATAAGAAGCTTGAAACAGCTTGTGCTTATTACAATATAGAGAATATAAATGCTCATAGAGCTGATAGTGACACTTTAGCAACTGCAAAGCTATTTTTAAAAATAAAAGATGAATATTAATCGCAAATATAGAGAAAATTAGTGAAAATATCCTTTATAAAATTGACCCTTAAACTTACAATTTTGTTCTTTGATTTATTTTGTGGAACAATGTATAATGTACCTTATATAAAGAAGGGAGACTAAAATGGGTTATTACAATGATGATGATAATAATAAAATAAGACGTAAAAAAGTCAGTAATAATAAAGATAGTAATAAAAAATCTAAACATTCTTATACTTCAACAAGTAAAAAAAATAAAAATTCTCAGACAGCCTCTAGTAAAAGAATGAATGAAAAGGTAGATTCACAAAATATTATAAAAAGAGATAGTTTTACAAGAGATAATGTAAGACCTTTAAATACAGATTATGGTCAAAGAGATAGACGAAGAGTTGAGTACAAGCAAAGAGATAGAAAGTTAAAAAGTAAAAAAAGAAGAAAGCAAAAGAGAATTAAAATAGCTAGAGCATTATTATCTGTTATGCTAGTGGCACTCATTATATTTTCAGTTGCAGGTGCAATTTTTACAGTTTCAGCTATAAAAGGTTCACCTGAAGTTACTAAGAAATTAATTAAGTCTAAATATATAAGTAGTGAGGTTGTCAGTATAAAACAAATGCCAAAGGACTTAAAACAGGCTATAGTTTCCATAGAAGATGAGAGATTTTATAAGCATAAAGGAGTAGATGTTATTTCTTTAGCTAGGTCAGTACTTAATAATGTGTTTACAGATACAACACAAGGAGGAAGTACTATAGATATGCAAGTTTCAAAAAATCTGCTTACAAGTGACGATAAAACTATGAAGAGAAAAATAAGGGATATGTATAATGCAAAGCAGATGAATAAGATTATGAGTAAAGATGAAATCCTTGAAGCTTATTTAAATAATATGTACCTAGGAAAAAATGCATATGGAGCTGCAAAAGGAGCTGAAGTGTATTTTGGTAAAAAAGTTGGAGAGTTAAACCTAGCTGAATGTGCTATGCTTGCAGGTATGACCAATAATCCTGCTAGGTATATTGACCATGGAGAGGCTAAAAAGAGACAGTTGACTGTATTGTATAAGATGCATGAACTTGGTTATATAACTGATAAAGAATACAGAATAGCAAAGGCTGATGACACTCCATTTAAGTCAGAGATTGATTAAAAAAGCAAAAATCTAGTGTTTCCAATATATAGAATATAATAAAAGTTTGATTTGCCACCATATTGCTACTATAAGTTATAATTTGGTGGCAAATTATTTTATATATTCTTGAAAATATTTATAGTTTTATATTCTACAATCAATCTATTAATAAGAAATGAGTTAGAGAAATGAGTGAGTTTTTATTTAAAGTGTTATTTTAACAGTTAGATTTATATACCTTAGTATTGTTTCTTAAGATATATATATTGTTTCTCAAAAAGTAAAAAGTCACTCTTAGTGAAAGAGTGATTTTGAGCTTGATATAAAAATTGAGTGTTATAAAAAATAGCTTACTACAGTTGATTATGAAACTTCACTCTAGAGCAATAGATTGTAGTTTCTTCTTTTGTTTTTGATATTATTTTACATCTTCATTATATATAATTTTATAAAAAATAAAACTATAAAGATTATAATATAAAAAATAAATATACTTGAATTAAATTTGTATCATTTATTATAAGATTATTTAAAAGTAGATAAAACTAAAAAGGATTTTCTAGAAAATAAAATCTATCTAATTATGCTTATTTACCAAGACCATCACTTGATATAAATATGATTCTACTACATTTTCTCCGTATTCTAGCATAAAATCATCTAGCTGTGTATCTATAAAATTACAATAATCATGTGAACTACTAATATAAGCAGTTAATACATGTGTACACGTATCTATTTTTTCCATAAACATTTTACATCCCCCTAAAAAACTTTCATAAAAACAAAAAGAAAATATCTTTTTGGCAACTGGCTGACATAACTCATAAGATACTTTATAAGTCTTAGTCCCTATAGCTTTGCGTCACTAAATTTCTCTAGTTTTGCCGATTTAGTTTTATTCTACACCTATATAATACTAGAATGTAATCCATTATTCAATATTATTATGAGAAAATAAAAAAAATTTTAAATTATGAAAAATATTTTGCTTCAAAAAACAAAATGAATGCATAAATTATATGGAAATACTTGTATATAGTTGTGTATTAAAAAGCACCTATCATTAATTTAGGCTAGAGAAAATTTTAGAAAATGACAGAGTATGAAAAAAGAAGAATTTAAAAAAACTTATATGGTAAAAATTGGATGAAAAGGTTTGCTCTAATTCTCTTGCATATAAGACTCTATTGAGATAGAATTTATTTATGCATAAATTGACTTACACTATAGTGTGGTAGTAAAATAAAGAAAGTATTTTAGCTTTGAAACAAGAGATTTTTAAAAAATATACATAAAAATTTAATATCAAAAGTAATTTAAAGATTAGTCTAGTTTATTTCCCCCAAAAGTATTATAATGTTCTTTGTGTGTAAAAAAGGAATATTCATATTAGATACTACTCAAGATAAAAAATATTAATATATTGTCGTTATTAACAATATAGTAAAAGATTTAATGAATTATATTATTAAATCTAACTTTTAATATTTTAAAAAAGATTAGAAAATTAACATAAAATGTAAAAATTCACAATTTTTTCATAAAGTATTTGACTAAAAAATTCTCTTGTTGTAGAATTATGTTAGAAAGAGTTTTGGGGGAGGTGTAAATCATGATAAAAAAAATACCACAAGCAGAACTGAAAGTAATGAAATTTATTTGGAGAGTAGATGCTACAGTAACATCAAAAGATGTTATTGAAGCAATGGAGCAAGAATATGGATGGAAACAAACTACAACACTGACACTTTTATCAAGACTAGTAAAAAAAGAATTCTTACATGCTCAAAAAATAGACAGATATACACATTACACAATAGTGGTTAAGCACCAGGAATATTTAAACTTTGAGACAAAGGATTTCCTAAGTAATATACATAATGATTCTTTGGTAAGTTTAATTTCAGCTTTACATGAGGATGAAGTTATAGATAAAAATAAGCTGGATTTTCTAGAAAATTACTTTGATAATTTAAAGGATGAATAGTTATATGATACAAGTTTTTGAAAATCTTATACAGACAACTATTATATGTAGTATTGGTATTTGTCTATTATTATTTTTGAAAAGATATTTATTTAAGAATTTTAGTAAAAAGTTCAATTATTATATTTGGTTAATAATAGTCTTTAGAATGTTGCTTTTTCTGTTTAATTATACAATAGTGTATGAAGTAAAAGAATCTAAAAGCAATGCACCAGTAGGAAATAATATTACAGAAATCAATGTTCCTACAGATAATAATTTTATATTGTATTTAGCTTATTTATGGATATTTGTAGCTATAGTTATTGCAGTGTATACATTTGTAAAGTATATAAAATTTAAAAATCTTGTTGTTGATGTATCTTATGACATAGAAGATGATGATATTAACTGTCTTTATAAAGATTTATTGAAAGAGTTAAATGTAAAAAAGAAAATTGAATTAAGAGGTTCCGATGAACTTATAAGTCCAGCAGGTATGGGATTATTTAAATCGTACATATTTTTACCAGATTATCCTTATAGTAAGGATGAGTTAAATTGGATTTTAAGACATGAATTGATGCACTTTAAAAACAAAGATATTTTAATAAAGTTTGCTGTATTATTTGTGAAAATAATATATTGGTTTAATCCACTTGTTTATATAATGAGCAATAGAATAAATATTGAGTGTGAATTATGTTGTGATGAAAGTGTTTTGAATGATTGTTCTCTAAAAGAGAAGAAAGAATATGCATTAGCACTTATAAAGTCAATTAAGATGAGTAAGAATTATCAGAGTGGGATTTTGACAACAGAGTTTAGTAAGACAAATTTAGAAAAGAGACTTGAGAGTATTGTTAAGAAGAAAGGCAGGAGTGGAATATTAATTGCTATTTTAGTATTTATGACTTCTATAACATCTTTTATTGAAGTTGATGCTCAGGTTAAAGTTGATAAGAGCAATGATGAAACAAACAGCAATAGTAACGAATTTTTATTGAATAAGACAAGTGATACAATTCGAGAGATTTATTATAAAGATGCACCAAATAAAATTAGGAAATTTTATGAAGAAGAATGCAAATCACAAGGTAAAATACCTAGAGATTATGACATAATAGTAATAAGTATGGATGATTATAATCAATTAATAAAATAATTATAAGGAGGATTTTATGTTAAAAAAATCAAAAAAAACATTAGCTATTATGTGTTGCTTAATGCTTACTTTTACAAGTGTAGCATTTGCTGACACAAGTAAAGGAGAAGGAGGAAGTAAGGAGGCTGTTTCAGAGAAAAATATAGATTCTTTTACTCTTTCTGGATACATATATACATATGAAAATGCGCCACAAGAAATAAGAGATGAACATAAACAGAATTGTGAAGATGTAAATATAGAACCTAAGCCAGATGATGAGATATTTGTTCCAGAATCAGCTAATCTAATGAATGATGATAATAGTGGAGGTGTTTATGCACGTTATACTGTTTCTTATAACATAGGTGCTAAAACTATAACAATTATGAGTAATGAATATCTGACTATAAGCACAACAAAAGTTATAGGTAAGGGTGATAGTGGAAAAGAAGTTAAAGCTGCACAAATTATGTTAAATTTACTTGGTTATAGTGTAAGTATAGATAGTGTTTTTGGAAGTAATACATATAATGCAGTTGCAAGCTTCCAAAAAAAATACGGTTTATCTGCAGATGGAATAGTTGGGCCAGCTACTTGGGATAAATTGGGTAGACTAACTGACCCTACTCTTTCATAGGATTAAAATCTAAAAAACATATTAAATAGTGTCTCAATTTGATTTTTTAATTTAAATGAGACACTATTTTTACATGTGAAATGATATACTACTTAAATATGAATGTTATAAAACTATTTTATAATTACTTCCCTATAACCCTACTATCAATATCCTTAACCTCTTGACATCCAGTCAAAATCATAGTCTCACATAACTCATTTCTAACCTTATCTATAAAAAACTCAACACTATCAAGACCACCACCAAAAGAAGCAGTAACAAAAGGTCTTCCCATCAAAACAGCATTAGCACCCAAACCTAGCATCTTAACCACATCAACACCAGTTCTAACACCTCCATCAGCAAGTATAGTTATCTTTCCTTTTACAGCCTTAGCTATATCTGGAAGTACCTCACAAGTACCGGGAGTATAATCAAGCACCCTTCCACCGTGATTTGAAACAACAATAGCACTAGCTCCAGACTCTACAGCCATCAAAGCATCATCAACAGTCATAATCCCTTTTATTATAAAAGGCAATCTAGTCGCTTCAACCAACTCTCTAATCTCTTCAACTGTCTTAGGTGAAAAAGGATTTTCTTGAAGCTGATTATTAATCAATCCACAAGCGTCAAGGTCTACACCAACTGCAAAAGCACCAGCCTCTTCAGACAATCTAATTTTTTCTATTATCTTTGAATTTTTCCAAGGTTTTATAAATACAATTCCATTTCCAGCATTATCTTTTAAAACATCTAAATTATTCAATAAAAAAGTATCTACATTAGTATCGCCAACCATGGCATAGATTCCAGAATTAGAGCAACCTCTAACAACAGGTTCGATATATTCTTTTTCAGAAATCTTACCACCCATATTTAACATAGTACCTGATACAGGTGCAGCAAATATAGGAGCACTCATTTTTTTACCAAATAACTCGATAGTAGTATCTGGATTTGAAACATTATGTATTACTCTCATATTTATCTTTACTCTTTCCAAGCTTCTTCTATTTTCTATAAAAGAAGAGCCACTTCCTTTTCCTCCCATGCCAGGAACATTTCCAGCACAAGCTACTCCATTACAAATCTTACAGACTTTACACTTTCCATTAAAGTTTTCTCTAGCAGATTTTAATAATTCATTATAGTTCATATCAAATTCTCCTTTTCGTTATATTAAAATTGAGTATTACTATATTGAAAATATCTTAATTGTAAATGAAGAGATGATATTGTGATTAGTTAAACTGAATAATACATATTAGATATTTTTATTATTGTAGGTAAGTAAATTATAGCATATGAAATAAATAAAATTTAAATAAACTTAAATTGTTTTTATTGATATCGTGTATATATAAGATATTTATTAAAATTCAAAAAGGCTATATATAGATTTTTTTTATCTATATATAGCCTTTCAATATAGCTTTTAAATTTATGTCAATTTCTTTTTTATTAATGAATAAATAATATAGAATACAATATACAAAAAAGTTGCTCAAAATGTTAGGCTAATCCCCATTTACAGAGCAACATCATAATGCTATGTAAATTTGAATCAACAATGTTTTCACCATACTTCAACATAAAGTCATCTAATTGTGTGTCTATAAATGAATAATATCCACTTATGCTATCAATATATGCAGTCATTAAGTGTATACATTCATCACTTTTATCTTTATACATCTGTATCTCCCCCTATACAATATATAAAATTTGATACTAAATCGTATCTTATAAAATAGTTAAGTGTGTTACATTTATATTCAATCTCTATATTTATATCCTTATATTAATAGGTAAAGTGAATTTTGACAATAGGTTTTGAAAAACTGGATGTTCAAAACGTAAAATTGGGTTTTAAGATAATTAAGCAAGTTATATGTATACAATATATATATATAACTTACTTAATTACAAATATTATAAAATTATATAACAATTACTTTTATTAAGAATGTTTAAGTGGTAGAATAACTTGGGAGATTAATAATTATTAGGAGGATATAATATGAGTTCGTACAAGTTTATATATGAAGATAAGGAATATTCATTAAAAGAGGATAATTGCAGTGGCTTAATAAATGATGAAGAAAGTCCAATTCAAGGAATAAGTATTCCAAAAATAATTGAGATACTTAATGAATCAGAAGAGGTTGATTTTGATATAGAATACTATCAAGAAGCATGCCCATTATGCTTAGAGGGTGTAAAAGAAAAGAAGAAATTCTTTCCATTTTTAGAATATCATTTTTATATTTTTAGTAAAGATGGAAAATATGTAATAAGTAATATATCTAATGATTATAAAGGGATGTCTTTTAATAAATTATCAAGAGCAAATAAAGTTGATAATAGTTACATTGTAAGTGTGATAATTTGCGAAAATTGTCAAGATTATATAATTCAAATAGAAAATTGTATAGTTTAGGGTAACTTATGTCTTAATTTAGGAGAAATTTCTAAATTGAGACACCGACTTTTTTTAAAAATAGTATGGAAAATTACTAAATTTATGAGATAATGAAAGTCGGAGGTGGGTTACAATATATAATAAATATTTGGAAGATATAGATAGTATAATTTTAGACTCAATGTTTAAACTGACCTTGAATGAGAAACTATTAAATAATAATGACTTTTTTGAAAAAAGAATTGATGAAATTAACAATTCAATTAATTACTATAAAACTGAACAAAGTAGTTTAATGTTATTAAAATTAAATTTTTTGATAGCTTTACTGTATGGTATTCAAGGATTTAGTGAAAAAATGAAAAAGTATATTTTGATTTCCTGTAAATATATTGAACAATACTTACCTAAAGATTATGTGTTTTTAGCACGATTTTATTCACAAATAGCTATTTTAAGTTTAAAGAATGAAGATGTAAATAGAGCAAATCTATATATAGATAAATTTAATCTTATTTGTAAGGATAGCAACTTTTTAGTTGAAGAAATTATTTTTGAATCTCAATTGATTTATATTAAAGCAAGTAAATGTATTGATTCTTCTATAATAATTAAGGAAATAGAAGACTTATATATAAAAGTAAAAGAAACTAATGATTTTAATTGTAAGAAAATATATTTTTTTATAATTGGGAAGATATATTTTTTATTTTTAGATGATGCATTAATTGCTAAAATGAATTTCTTAAAAGCAAGAAAATATGCAGACTTATCAAAAGATATAGAAGTATGCTCACTATGCGATATAAAGCTAGGGGAATGTGAATGTTCATTTGAAAATTATGAAGGAGCAAGAGAATACTTTAATGAAGTAATAAAGAATAAGAAATATACAAACGTAAATATGATTCAAAAGTATAGAGCATCAAATAATATAACTAAATTATTAATAAAAACTAAAGACTATTCAGGTGCTATAAATAATTTAGCAAAATCTGAAGTATATTTGGAAAAATTTAAGAATCAAGATTTAAAAGAAGTAGAAAAATTAGACTTATGTATAAATCTAGCTATGTACTATACAGAAAGTAATGAGAAATCATTTGAGCAATCAACTTGTTATTTAAATCGGGCTAAGAGTTTATTAAATAACATAAATAGTGTAGAGGAGTATATAATATATGATTTAGAATTAATTTATCATCAGGTTAATATATATTATATATTTGAAAATTATGAAAATGCTTTAATTACAAGCAAAAAGCTTCTTGAAAAGGCTAAAGAGGCTAAAAATTATAATTATGTAAAAGAAGCATATAAAACTATACACATGTGTTTTGAGAAGATACAAGATTATGAAATGAGTATGAAATACTTTAAAATGTACTATGAGTTAAAACAGATGTATATGAAAGCTAGGAATAGAAATTATATAGACTCTTTAAATTATAGACATGAACATATCGAAAAAGAAATAAATAATATGAAAAAAATAAAACTCGATTTAGATAAGAAAAAATACATCGACCCTTTGACAAATGCTTATAATAGGGTATATTTGAATAATTTTTTAGAAAAACAAGAGATTAGTGAATACAGTACTGCATTTATGATAGATGTAGATTATTTTAAGGAATACAATGACACTCATGGTCATTATAATGGCGATGTTGCTCTTAAAAATATAACTATGATAATAAAAAAATATTTAAAAGAGGACATGTCTGTTATAAGGTATGGAGGAGAGGAATTTTTAATATTGTCTATATGCAAAGATTATAGAAAAAGCAAGGTATTTGGAAAAAAGTTATGTAAGGTTGTAAAAAAATTCTTGAATGATAATTTGACGATTAGTATTGGTATTGATACATGTAAAAATAGTAGTATAGATATAAGTGAAATAATTGAAAATGCGGATAAAGCCTTATACAAAGCAAAACAAAATGGAAGAAATAGATGTTTGCATTATTATGATTTTAAGAATTTTTAATTGTTGAAATAGGATTGGTGATTTACTTGAAAGGGAGTTTAATAGAAGATTTAAAGAGAAATATAAAAAAGATAGAATATGATATGTTGACTAAGTTCTATCTAAATTTAACCGATTTAAACTACATCTTGGATTATCACAAAGACCTTTTAAATACAAAAATAGATGCTAAAGATAAAGTATATATTTTATATTTAATTAGTCTAATAAACTATGTAAAAAAAGATAGAGAAGCATCGTATAACTATTTGATGGATTCACTAAAAGATATTAAACAATTATCATTAAAAGATGATGCAGATATAATATCTAAGATTTATATTTATCTTACTCTATCTGCTATTTCTATAAAAAAATATGATAAAGCAAATCATTTTTATTTTTTAGCCAAGAAAATTATAAAACAACAACGTTTGAATGAATTATTGGTTTTGTTCAATATGAGTTTATGTGTAGAAATAAGTGCATTATATAAAACTAAATCTGAAGTAGTACTCTTAGTAGAGGAAGTATCTTTTTTTAAAAAATTAAAAAATAAAGTTCTTGTAAGTAGAGCAAATTATATATTTGGTAGGGTATATCTATACTTATTTAACAACTTTATAAAAAGTATGGAGTACTTGATTGAATGTCTAAGACTAGCCCAGGAAAATAATCTATATTCTATAGAAGCTTTTTGCAAATGTATAATAAGCCTCTGTTATTTAGAAAGTGGGAATAACAGAGAAGCTATAAAGTATATAAAAAATGCACTAGATGTTGCACATAATAATAATTCAGTATGTTCAACTGAAAGAGTAGCAATAAAAATAGACCTTATATGGGCATATTTAAGAGAAGATATGAATAAAGAAGCAGAAGTTGTTTTAGAAAAAACTATAAAACTGATGGATGTTGTTGAAGGTGTATATAAAGATTATTTGTATTCATTCATATTTTTATATTCAGCCGAAATTGAGTTAAAGAAAGATACTTGTAATTTTGAAAGAGTAAATGCATATTTGATTTTATCAAAAAACATATATAAAAGTTTTGGAGATGTTTTTATATATAATTCTAAATTAGATTATATTTATAAGTTGTATGGAGATTTATATATAAAATTTAACAATGTAGATGAAGGAATAAGATATTATTTAAAAGGTTTAAACTTAGTTAAAAAAAGCTCATTAAATCCTAAAAAAATGTCGATGTTTTATGGTCTAATAGCAAAAGGATATGAATTGAAAAAAGAGTTCAAACTAGCAATTGAATATTATAAAAGTATGGATTGGTATTCAGATAAGTGGGAAAAAAACAATTCTTATAAAACATCACAAGGTATTCATAAACAATATGAGTTAAGACAAAAACAAGAAAGTTTAAGATTACTTGTAGATGATAATAAGAAATTGGAAAATGATATTTTAACTGATGGACTAACTAGACTATATAATAGAAGATACTTAGAACAGCAATTGAATTTATTCAATGAAGGTAGAGATAAAAATATGATGGCAATATTGATTGATATAGATTATTTTAAAAGCTATAATGATAACTATGGTCATCCAGCAGGAGATAAAGTTATAATTAAAGTAACTGATATTATAAAAAATGTATTTATAGATATTACTGAACACATAATTAGATATGGAGGAGAGGAAATCTTAATATTAGTAGATTCTATAAAATCAATAAATGTTGAAGAAATCGATAAGATAGAAATATATATTAAAAGAGTTTTTAAACTTCTTGAATTTGAAGGAATTGAACATATATACTCTAAAGTAGAAAATTATGTGACTATAAGTGCTGGAGTAAGTATAAAAAGATGTTGTAGTAGAAAAGATGTCGAAATATTAATTGAAGATGCAGACAAAAACCTATATAAATCCAAAAAAGCAGGTAGAAATCAGTATATACTATAATTTAAAATTGAGGTGATTTTATTGCAAAAGAAGATAGGAATTATAGCCTCTGATATTGAATTAAAAGAAAGAATAGAAGAATTATATAGAGAAGATGTAGAAAATGGAACTATAATAATCGACATACTTAATCTTGATTTAATGGAAAATCAAGGACGTATACTTGTTGAGAAAGGTGCTCAAGCTATAATCGGTAGAGGTGGAGGTTATAGTTTAGTAATAGACACAGTAAGTGTACCTGTAATACCCATGAATATGAAATCAACTGACCTTCTAAGAGCAATAGAAATGGCAAAGAGATATTCTAAAAAAGTAGTATTAATACTTGGAGATAATGAAGTTTCTTTTGATTATGTTGGTTGGAGAAATGTCATAAGTACTGAAATAACTGAAGAATGGTTTGAATCCAAATACGAAATAAGAAGTAAGGTTATAAAATATAGAGACCAAAAAGATGAAGTTGTAATAGTTGGTGGAGGTTTGGCATGCTCCTTTGCAAGACAATATGGTATTGATAGTGTATTTGCAACTGCCAGTGACGAATCTATAAGAGAAGCTGTTGAGTATTGTAAGAAATTATTAGATACATTAGGCGAGGAAAAGTTTAATAATGAAGTATTGAGAAATATATTAGATGGTATAAAAGATGGAGTAATTGCTATAGATAGTAGCGGAAGTATAATTTTGTACAATGAAAGTGCAAAAAACATGCTTAAAGTAGAAAGGAAATGTGCACTTAATAAATATATTCTAGATGTATTTCCAAAAATGGGATGGCTATTAGATTGTCTACATGAAAAAGATGATGCAGAAGATAGAAAGATAAGGAATATAAACAACTTGATTGTTAATACTAGAACAACATTAATAAAAGTAGATGATAGCACTTATGGAGTTTTAGGAATAATACAAGATATAACTAAACTGCAAAATTTAGAAAGAAAAATAAGATTTGATTTAAATCAAAAAGGTCTATATGCTAGATATACTTTTGATGATTTTTTATTTAAAGATAAATTAACTAAGGAATTTATTGAAGAAGCTAAAAAAATCGGAAAAAGTGATTATACAACGCTACTTTATGGAGAAAGTGGGTCTGGTAAAGAAATTATAGCTCATAGTATACATAACATAAGCAAAAGAAAAGATAGACCTTTTGTGGCCATAAACTGTGCTACTATAGCAGAAAACTTACTTGAAAGTGAGCTTTTTGGATATGAAGAAGGTGCATTTACAGGTGCTAGGAAAGGTGGAAAAAGAGGGTTATTTGAACTTGCTCATGGAGGAACTCTTTTTCTTGATGAAATAAACAGTCTCTCATTTAATATTCAGACAAAACTATTAAGAGTAATAGAGGAACGACAAATAATGAGAATTGGCTCTGACTATATAATACCTTTGGATATTAGAATCATAGCAGCTACCAATGAATTTTTAACAGAAAAAATAGTTATGGGTACATTTAGAGCTGACTTATTTTATAGATTAAGTAGTCTAGAGATAAACATCCCTCCTTTAAGAGATAGAAGAGAAGATATAATACCATTGTTCAATAATTTTGTAAATGAAGTGCTAAAGGATGATGGTTTAAATGGAATAAACAGTATAGATGAAAATTTTGCTCTAACTAAGGATGAGATAGATGCGCTGTATAATTATAGTTGGCCTGGAAATGTGAGAGAGCTAAAAACAATAGCTCAAAAGTATGTTGTGACAGGAAAAATTAAATTAAGAAAAGAGCAAAACTTTAAGGCTAAAGAAGCAGTACCTAGTTCTAGTATAGAAGAATTTAATGTTGAAACAACAGCAAGTATGGAAACCACAGATAAAGTCATAGATATAAGTAAGATGAATGATGGTAAGGTAAGTATAGATATAAAAGAAGTAAATAAATATGTTGAAGAAAAAATAATAAGCATGCTTTTTGCTCAGGGGCTTTCCAAAAATGAAGTAGCACAAGTTCTTGGAATAAGTAGAACATCCTTATGGAAAAAATATAATAAAAATATTTAGATATAATTACATATAGATTATTTTGAAGTAATGTTAATTTTTCAGAACGAATGTTAAGAAAAATTAACATTATTTTTTTGTGGAATTTTATTTTTTCAGACAAGCACATAGATTTATAAGAAAAATAACTTAAATACTTAATTTTAGTAGTGAAAAAAATCAGAATTCTAAACAAAAGTAGTTTTACATAAAGTTAAATTTGTTGGCATGCTAATTGCTTAATATAAATGTGAGAGTAAATACAATTTTAGGGGTGATGGTATGAGTCAAAGTATGGTTGGTAAGCATGCAGTGTGGCCAAAAGAAAATGATGTTATATTTAGCTTATCTGGAAGAGCTCAAGCAGCAGAAAAAGCTTTAGGTATGGATAATGTAATAAATGCAACAATAGGCGCTCTAATGGATGACTCAGGAAAATTAATAACAATGAAAACTGTATATGATGAATATAAAGCATTAGATAACTGTGACATAGGTGCATATGCAGCTCTTGAAGGTCAGCCAGACTACTTAGAAGCAGTTAAAAAAGTATTTTTCAGAGATTACTTACCAGAAGGACATATAAGAGTATTAGCTTCACCGGGAGGAAGTGGTGCAATAAAACTAGCAGTATGGAATTATACAAATGAAGGTGACGAAGTTTTAACATCTGATTGGTTTTGGAGTCCATATGTTAGTATAGCTGAAGAAGCTAATAGAAAAGTAGTAAACTACCAATTGTTTGATGAAAATAGAAAGTTTAATTTTGATTCATTCAAAGAAAATTTTGTGAATATAGCAGAAAAACAAGGAAGAGTTTTTACAATTATAAATACACCAGCTCACAATCCAACAGGATATAGTGTTGCAGATGATGAGTGGGATAAAATATTAGACTTATCAAAAGAAGTTGCAAAAGATAAAGATAAAAAGATAATATTTTTCGTAGATTCAGCATATATTGACTTTGCAGGCGATGATGATGTATGTAGAAAATTCTTTAAGAAATTTTCTAACTTGCCTGAAAACGTTCTTGTATTAGTTGGTTTTAGTATGTCAAAAGGATTTACAGCTTATGGAATGAGAATGGGAGCTATAATTTGTATATCTTCAAGTGAAGATGTAGCTGAAGAATTCCATTATTCATGTGTTCATTCATGTAGAGCAAACTGGTCGAATTGTAATAGAAGTGCTATGGAAGTTCTATCTAATATTGTGAATGACCCTAAAAAATTCAAAGAATATGAGGATGAAAAAGAAGTATACAAAAAAATGCTGACTAGAAGAGCAGATGTATTTGTAAAAGAAGCTGAAAGAGTAGGATTAGAAATTCTTCCATATATAGCAGGTTTCTTTGTAAGTATACCATGTGATAATCCAAGAGAAGTATGTGAAGAGTTAACTAAACACAGTGTATTCGCAATTCCATTGAAAATGGGATTAAGATTTGCAGTTTGTGCAGTTTCAGAAGAAAAATGTAAGAAAGCACCAAGTATTATAAAAGAAGCACTTGAAAGTTTAGAAGTAAAAATAAATAATTAATTTCATTGAACAAATTGGGTGGACTATGAATTTAATAATTGTAGATGGAGGGAATTTTATATGAAACAATTGATGACAGGTAATGAGGCAATTGCACGTGGAGCCTATGAGGCTGGTGTTAAATATGCATCTGCATATCCAGGTACTCCAAGTACAGAAATACTAGAAAATTTAGCAACATATAAAGATGCAATAGTTGCAGAATGGGCTCCAAACGAAAAGGTAGCACTTGAGGCTGCTATAGGGGGTTCAATTGCAGGAGCAAGAACTATGGCTTCTATGAAACATGTTGGTGTAAATGTTGCAGCGGATCCAATATTTACTTATGCATATACAGGCGTAAATGGTGGTATGGTACTTATTACTGCAGATGAACCGGGAATGCATTCATCTCAAAATGAACAAGACAATAGAATGTATGCAAAGTTTGCAAAGATACCTTTATTTGAACCATCAACTAGCCAAGAAGCTAAAGATATGATAAAAGAAGCTTTTGAAGTAAGTGAAAAATACGATACACCAGTTTTATATAGAGTTACAACAAGACTCTGTCACTCAAAAGGTTTAGTAGAGTGCTATGATAGAGAAGAAGTTGAAATTAAAGAGTATGTGAAAAATGCTAAAAAAATGGTTACTGTTCCAGCAAATGCTCAAATAAGAAGAGGCGTTGTTGAAGAGAGAATGGAAATTCTTAAAAAATTCTCAAATGAAACTGACTTAAACTACTATGAAATAAATGATACAAAAATAGGTGTTATAGCTTCAGGTATGTGTTGTAATTTTGCTAAAGAAGTATTTGAAAAAAATGCATCATATATGAAGTTAGGATTTACAAATCCATTACCTTATGAAAAAATAAAAGAATTTGCAGACAAAGTAGATAAAATATATGTAATAGAAGAAAACGACCCATTTATAGAAGAACAAATAAAAGCATATGGGATAGATTGTATTGGAAAAGATGTAATACCTCCATATGGAGAAATGACACCAGATGTTTTAAGAAAAGCTATATTTGGAAAAACAAATGATACTATAGAATATAAAGCTGAATTAGTAACACCAAGACCGCCAAGTTTCTGTGCAGGATGTCCACATAGAGGATTCTTCTATGAACTTGGAAAGAGAAAAAATTTAATAGTTGGTGGAGATATAGGATGTTATACTCTTGGATTTGCTCCTCCATATAATGGAATAGATTATGTTGTTTGTATGGGTTCTGCTTTTGGAACTGCACATGGTGCTCAAAAAGTTCTTAATATGAAAGAAGGAAATGAAAAGAGATTAGTAGGTGTACTTGGAGATTCAACTTTCTTCCATACAGGAATAAATGGTCTTTTAGATGTAGTTTACAATAGAGGTAACTCTATATCAGTAATATTAGACAATAGAATAACTGGAATGACAGGACATCAAGAAAATCCAGGTTCAGGATATACTTTACAAGGTGATAAAACTAAAGATGTTGACATAGAAGGATTAGTTAAAGCTTGTGGAATAGAACATGTAAGAGTTATAGACCCTAATAATCTAAAAGAAGTAAATGAAGCTTTAGATTGGGCTTTGGCTATAGAAGATGAACCATCTGTAATAATCACAAGATGGCCATGTGTACTTAAGAAATTCTCTAAAGAAGATATAGAAGAGTTTGATAATCCATTTAAAACTAAGTGTAAGGTTGACCATGATAAGTGTATAGGATGTAAATTATGCTTAAAAACTGGATGTCCAGCACTATCATTTGATAAAGAAAATAAATTATCAAATATAGATAGAAATCAGTGTGTAGGATGTGGAGTATGTTCACAAGTTTGTCCAAAACAAGCAATAGTTAAGGAGGAAAAATAATATGACTAAGAGTATACTTTTGGTAGGTGTAGGAGGTCAAGGAACTATACTTGCTAGTAAATTATTAACTATGGGATTGATGGAAGCTGGATATGATGTAAAAATGAGTGAGATACATGGTATGAGCCAAAGAGGAGGTTCAGTTTCTTCACAAGTTAGATATGGAGATTGTGTTCATTCTCCAGTTATAGAAATTGGAGGAGCAGATATCTTAGTATCTTTTGAAAAGATGGAAGCTCTAAGATGGTTTAATTATCTAAAACCAGAAGGAAAAGCTTTAGTAAATAATCATAGAATAGATTCTATGACTGTTTTAATCGGAGGAGCTGAATATCAAGAAAAAGACATAGATGCGGAATTAAATAGATTAAATGCAAAAGTGATAAATGCAGCAGATAAAGCTGAAGAGTTAGGAAATGCAAAGATAATGAATGTTATTTTATTAGGATGTCTAGTTAAATCTATGGAACTAGAATCTATTGACTGGGAAAAAATTATAAGTGAAAATGTTAAACCAAAATTTGTCGAGTTAAATATAAAAGCTTTCCATGAAGGTATGGAAATGATTGGCAAATAGTTTATAATATATATAGGATAAACTATAGAAATTAATGTGAAAGGAAGAAAAGTATGACTTATAGAATATTAGCCATAAATCCAGGTTCTACTTCTACAAAAATAGGAGTATATGATGGAGAAGAACAAATTTTTGTGAAGACGATAGACCATCCAGCTGAGGAGATTGCAAAATATAATACAATTCAAGACCAATTTGAAATGCGTAAAGAGGCAGTTTTAAGTATTCTTGAAGAAAATAATATAGATTTAAAATCTCTTAGTGCAATAGTTGGAAGAGGTGGAGTTTTACCACCAGTAAAATCAGGAGCATATTTAGTAAATGAAGAAATGATTGATGTACTTAAACATAGACCAGTACTTGAGCATGCTTCAAATTTAGGAGCAGTTGTTGCACATGCAATATCAGAACCACTTGGAATAAACTCATATATCTATGATTCTGTTGCAGTAGACGAACTTATAGATATAGCAAGAGTATCTGGGCTTTGTGGAATGGATAGAGCAAGCGCAGGGCATGCACTAAATACTAGAGCAATGGCTTTAAAATATGCTAAAGATAGAGGTAAAGATTACAAGAGTTTAAACTTAATAGTAGCTCATATTGGTGGAGGAGTAAGTATTTATCTTCATGAAAAAGGAAGAATGGTTGATATGTTATCTGATGATGAAGGACCATTTTCACCAGAAAGATCAGGAAGAGTTCCTGCTACAAAATTAGTAGCTGCTTGTTATTCAGGTCAATGCTCAGAAAGAGAAATGACTAAAAAGATAAGAGGTAAAGGTGGTATAGTTTCATATTTAAATACTGTAGATGCTAGAGAAGTTGAAAAGATGATAGCAGAGGGAAATGAAGAAGCCAAAATTATTTATGAAGCAATGGCATACCAATTAGCAAAAGGGATTGGGGAATTAGCAACTGTAGTAGATGGAAAAGTTGATGCTATAATTATAACAGGTGGAATTGCATATTCTGAAATGTTTACTTCAATGGTTAAAAAGAGAGTTGAATTTATAGCACCAGTAGAAATTATGGCAGGAGAAAATGAATTAGAATCACTTGCTTTTGGAACTCTTAGAGTGCTAAATGGAGAAGAAGAAGCTAGAATTTATAGTGAAAATTAATTAAAGTAACTAAAAATGTTTAAATACTAGAAAAGTGGTATATCTGTTTTTTACACTAAAGCTTAGAATATAGGTGGGGATGTGTAAAATATGGATTGCCACTTTTTTTATAGTTGAAATTATATATTAAAATAATGAAAAATTCTGTAAAATTTTGTACTTATATATATATTTTATTGGTATTTATTGTTATTATTATTATGGGGAGTGATTTTTAATGGGAAAAATTAATTTAAAAAGTATGATAAGGTTGTTTTCGGGTTTTTTTATATTTGCAATTTCTTCGGTGCTTATGATTAATGCACATGTTGGTCTGATGCCTTGGGATGTACTTCACCAAGGTTTATCTATAAAATTAGGTATAACTATAGGTCAGGCATCCATAATAGTAGGTGTTATAATCGTTATATTGGATGCAGTTTTTGGCGAAAATATAGGATGGGGTACCTTGTTAAATATGACTTTTATAGGAATTTTTATTGATTTAGTAATATTTTCAGGAGTGATACCTCATGCAAGTAATACGTATATAGGAGTATTTATGGTTGTTATAGGAATTATATTAGCTGCTATAGCAAGCTTTCTATATTTAGGTGTTTGCCTTGGAAGTGGTCCAAGAGATGGTCTTATGATTGCCCTTCAGAAAAAAACTAATAGGTCTGTACGTCTTGTTAGAACAATTCTTGAAATATTAGCACTTGTGGCTGGTTGGCTATTAGGAGGTTCTGTAGGAATAGGGACACTTGTAAGTGCTTTAGGGTTAGGATATGTATTACAAATAGTGTTTAGGATATTTAAGTTTGATACAAAATCTCTTAAACATAGATTCATTATAGATGACATAAAAGAGTGGAAAGAAAAGAAAAGTGATACACATGAGTGCAAATCAAGCATTGTAATAAAAAATGAACAAAATTAATTATACTAAAATATATTTATATTTTATTTAAATTTATAATGAAAGTAAGGAGATTTGAAAGTGGAATTATGGGATTTGTATAATGCTGATGGAAGTAAAACAGGAAATGTTATAGAGCGAGATAATTCTATTGAAGAAGGATATTATCATTTAGCAGTTGAAGTGTGGATTGTAAATAGTAATTCTCAGATTTTAATTCAGAAAAGGTCTAAAAACAAAAAGACATTGCCAAATATATGGGGTATGACAACTGGATGTATTGTTTCTGGAGAAGAAAGTTTAGATGGTGCAATTCGTGAGGCTAAGGAAGAAATAGGAATTGATATATCCAAAGATGAGATAAAGATTTTTAGAAGTATGATTCATGGAGATACTCTTTGGGATGTATATTTAGTTAAAAAAGAGTATGATGTATCAAATGCAATTTTGCAAAAAGAAGAAGTAAGTGATATAAAATGGGTAAGTACAGGTGAAATAAGACAATTGTTAAAAGAAGGCTTATTTTTTGAATATCCAGAGATATATGATTTACTATCTGATATAGATAATTATGATTTAAATATATAATGTAGACAGAATTAGATATAAGTATGTACTATCTAAAATTATCTTCTCTAAAATTTAATGTTTTATTAGGGAGAATTAATACATTATTTTTAATGTTATCCTAATTAGATTTTAGAATTAGAGTAATAAGTTTGATTGTTAAGTAGTAAAAATTTGGGGAGGATTATGATGTGGAGAATAACAAAGAATTGACATCTGAGAGTTCAAAATATAAGATTGTTTCTATATCTGTGGTAGTGATTATTTTAATTACATTTTGGTATATGTTAAATATGGTGCTTTTAACATTTATAATGACTTTTGTTTTTTATAATTTATTGGTTTCCATAAGAAAAAGAATTAGGAAATTATTTTCTTTCTATATTCCTGATTCATTGATAATTATAGTATTATATTCATTATTTGCTATATTATTAGTATTGATTAGTTATGCAGTTGTGCCAATAATTATAGTTCAACTTACAGAGTTAAGCAGGATTTTAAGTAATTTTGATGTAAATCAATTTGCTCAGTCTTTAGGGCCAAAGATTTATCCTATTGTTTCAAAGTTGGATTTTAATAAGTATATTTCACAGGCAGGATTGTTAATAGCATCGGCAGCAACCAAAGTTGGAAGTTTTGGGATAAATATATTACTAGCTTTTTTACTGAGTTTACTGCTTTTACTTGAAAAAAATGATATTAAAAAATTTGGAAATAAACTTGCAGAAAGTAAGATATCTTTCATCTATAATTCTCTTGTATTTTTTGGAAAAAGTTTTGTGAAAAATTTTGGCGATGTAATGAAAGTACAAGTAATGATTGCATTTATAAATTCTATTGTTTCTATGATTTTTTTAGGATTTATGGGTTTTCCTCAAATATGGGCTTTAGGGCTTATGATTTTTGTTTTGGGTCTTATTCCAGTAGCTGGAGTTATAGTGTCTCTAATTCCATTAACAGTAATAGCACTTAATATAGGAGGGGTAGCAAAAGTATTTGGTGTTTTGGCTATGATTTGTATAGTGCATGCAGTGGAAACATATATATTAAATCCTAAGTTGATGTCAAATAGAACAAAACTTCCAGTTTGCTTTGTTTTCATTATTTTACTTGTGGGAGAGCATTATTTAGGTGTATGGGGATTATTAATTGGAGTTCCAACATTTATGTTCCTTATGGATATATTTGGTGTGAAGTTTACCTCAAGATGATAACTTATATGATGTTAATTTACTAATACATAATGATTTAATTGTAAAAAAGAACCTATAATAGATATCTTTTAAAAGGTGTCTGTTTTATAGGTTCCATTTTATTTTTTATAAACACTATATAGTTAAGTATCAATGAAATTATTTCATTTCAAAAGTTTCACAGCTTGCATTTCCTGAGTTTATATGAACTTTTTCAGCCTTGCAAAGTTCATTTTTGTTGTATTTACATTTTACAGCCTCACAGTGAATATTATCTGTATCAACTTGGTTAGTGTCATTAGAACGACTAGTTATACCAGATGTATATTTGTCTTCAAAAGAAGCACAATAAGTATTTCCTGTAGTAGTTGCTTGCATTCCATCTACTTTTATGCTACCAGCATAACAATATCCACTAGTATTATAAGCACAGTTAGTAGCGTCACAATTTAAATTATTATTTTTCATAAATAACCTCCTAAGTTTTTTATTTAAACTTATTATGTGAAGTTATTTAAATTTTATACACTTATTTACAATTACATTTCTTACATTTAACAATTACATCTTCAGAAGTTTCTCTTCCTAAATTTTTATTAACATGATACACATCAATATTTTCAGTTGAACCACATATAGAACATTTAAAGTTATTTTCTAGCAAAGCTCTTTCTCTAAACAACTTCCAATATATAGAATTAATATAATCATTATAGTTTACCTTAAGGCATGTTTCAAGAAAGTTTATGTATAGATTGTCTAAATCTCCTGTATTTAAGTCTGTATATTCTGGTTCAAAATATTCACAGCATCCTCTAAAATCAGGTTTGGTATCTGAAATAACACATTTAATATCATATCTGTAATCTAGGCTAGGCCCCTTCAATGAAAGGTGTGTACAAAAAGAACAAGATGTTTCTGGTAAATTTTTTTCTAGTTCATGTAATTTATTATTCATAAGTATTCCTCCAAAAAATTATTTTGAGTATATAAACAAGTAGATTATTTTAAATCTTTTATTTATTTATATTAGATATATAGGATAAATATTCCAATAAAAGGTATCTGTTTATTTATTAATGTGTCTAATAAAAAAGAGGCTAATCTCTATTTTGAGACAGCCTCTTTTTATTGAATTATTTAAAATTAAAAGTTTTAATAAAAATCTAATAATATTTATATTTAGCTAGCTAGATTTGTATCCGTTTTGTTTTTTAGTTTTCTACCATAGTATACAGTTAAAACCGCATATAAAACAGTAAAAATGGTAGCTAAAATATATGATATGTTTATACTTAGGTTGAATCCAATTTGAGCATTGAATATATAACTAGAAATTACAAAAGAATAAAACATACCTGGGATTAAGCTTATGATATAATTTTTTTCTTTGATTATAAGATAAACTGTAATCATAGCAAAGGCGAATATAGCAATAGTTTGGTTACTCCAAGAGAAATATCTCCATAATATATTAAATCCAGAAGCACTAAGTTTTGCAAATATAAGGATAGCTATAACAGGAATAAATATACAGATTGATAATATAACACGATGTTTCTTTTCTTTTTGGTCATAATGGAAGTAATCTGCAAGCATTAATCTTAAAGATCTTAAAGCTGTATCTCCAGAAGTTATTGGTAAAACAATAACACCTATTATAGCTATAATGCCACCAACAGAACCAAGTAAGTCTCTAGCAACTAAACCTATTACATCAGGAGAACCTACCAATTCACTAGGTATTCCTTTATTGTAAATACCCATAGCAGCTGCAGCCCAAATCATTGCAATTAAACCTTCCAAAATCATCATATTATAAAAAGTACTTCTACCTTCTTTTTCATTTGAAACTGATCTTGCTATAAGAGTAGCTTGAGTTGAGTGGAATCCAGAAACAATACCACAAGCAACTGTAACAAAGAATGTAGGGATAAGAGGAATTCCATTAGGATGGATGCCCTTCCAGTTTGCTAGGCTTAAATTAGCTAAGTCATAACCTTGTGTAAATATTCCAATTCCAACGCCAGCAGCAGATAAAAGTAGAATGGCTCCAAATATTGGATATATTTTTCCTATTATTTTATCAATTGGAAATAGTGTTGCACATAAATAATATACAAAGATGATTCCATAAACTATCCAAACGACTGGATTATTGATAGTTGATTTCATATTTAAAATTTGAGTAACTACCAAATCTCCAGGTGTATAAATAAAAACTGCACCAACTAAAAGCATTAATAAGCAAAGGAAGATATTATAAACTTGAAAGACCTTATTACCTAAAAATCTGCTGATAAGAGAAGGCATCTGTGCTCCTTTTTCTCTTATACTAATCATTCCACTCATATAGTCATGTAAAGCTCCCCCCAATACACAACCAATAGGAATTAGTATAAATGCAATTGGACCAAATAAAATACCTTGTATAGGTCCTAAAATCGGTCCTGTACCAGCTATATTAAGCAACTCAATAAGACTATTTTTCCATTTTTTCATTGGAACATAGTCTACTCCATCACTTTGAGCAAGTGCAGGTGTTTTTCTGTCATCTGGGCCAAATACTTTTTCACAATAAGCGCCGTATAAAGCACCTCCTATTAGTAAAATAGCCAAACCAATTAAGAATGTTGTCATAACATCACCCCATTTATAAAATTTTTTTGGATTCTGTATACATATTATCTGAATGTGTAAGTTTTTATAAGATTTTATACTTAAAGTGCTTACAAATTCTATAAAGTATTAAAACTAATATAATTTCAGAAATAAATACATATACATAATCATGCACTTAGTATACATGTATTTGGAAAAAAATTCAATATTATAACGAGAAAGAATATAAAAAATATTCTGATAATACTCTACAAAAAATTAAAAAATACAAAAAAATAATTTAAATAGCTATGAAAAAATGATAAATCAATTGATAGTGTAAGTGTCTATATCTTAACAATATTAAGAGATCTAAAATTCTTGAAGAAAAAATAGTCAAGTGATATAATGAATTTACAGGTGTATATACACTAGTACATATAGAAAGCGGTGCAATTATGGATAAAGATTTAACATATCAAATCAAAGAGCTAAAGAAAGAAAAAAATGCAATAATACTTGCTCATTTTTATCAACCACCAGAAATACAAGAATTAGCAGATGCAGTTGGAGATTCGTATTACTTAAGTGAAATTGCTAGAGATTGTAAAGAAGAAGTGGTTGTATTTTGTGGTGTGAGATTTATGGGAGAAAGTGCTAAGATATTATCACCTGAAAAAACTGTATTGATGCCAGTAAGTAATGCTGGATGTGCTATGGCAGATATGGTAGATGAAGAAGGCGTGATAAAACTAAAACAACAGTATCCAAATGCTTTGGTTGTATGTTATATAAACTCTACAGCTAAAGTTAAAGCACATTGTGATGTTTCAGTTACATCATCTAGTGCAATTAAAATATTAGAAAACATAGATAATAAAGAAATTATATTCCTTCCAGACAAGAACCTAGGAGGATATATTGCAGAAAAATTCCCTAATAAAGAATTTATATTTTGGGATGGATATTGTAAATATCACAACAATATAAAAGTTGAAGAAATAATTGAATTAAAAGAAAAGTATAAAGATGCAGAAGTATTGGTACATCCAGAATGTAAAAAAGAAATAAGAGACTTAGGAGATTATGTAGGGAGTACATCAGGAATAATAAAATATGCTACTAACAGCAAAAATACAGATTTTATAATAGCAACTGAAGAGGGTATCTTACATGAATTAAAGAAAAACAATCCTAATAAAAATTTTTATATTCCAGGTGGAAGAATACTATGTACAGATATGAAAAAAACGACATTAGAGAATTTGCATAGTACTCTTAAAAATATGGAAAACGAAGTTATTGTAGAAGATGAAATTATGGAAAAAGCTTTAAATTCACTGCTTAATATGCACAGATTAGCAGAAGGATAGAGGGATAGACTTATGAATTTAGAACAGGATGTTTTAGTAATTGGAAGTGGTGTTTCGGGATTATATTGTGCATTAAATTTGGATAAAAATTTAAATGTGTTAGTAGTATCAAAATCTACAATTGAAAACAATAATACATATCTTGCACAAGGTGGAATTTCGACTGCTAGAAATATTGATGATATAGAGTCTTTTGTAGAAGATACAATGAAGGCTGGTCAGTATAAAAATAGGGTCGAAGCAGTCAAAGTTCTTGCAGATGAATCTATAGAAAATGTAGGTCAAATAGTAGACTATGGTATGCCTTTAGACAAAGAAAATGGAGAGATAGATTATACAAGAGAGGGAGCTCATAGCGTAAATAGAATAGTTCATAGCAAAGATAATACAGGAGAGGTTGTTTTTAAGACTCTATTAAAAGAAGCTAAAACTAGAGAAAATATAACTCTTATAGAAGATGCTTATCTTTTAGATATATTAAAAGATGGTAATAAGTGTGTAGGAGCTAGAATTTTTAAGTCTCAAAAAGAAATTCATATCTTTTCAAAGGTAGTAGTTTTAGCTACAGGTGGAATTGGTGGACTTTTTAAAAATTCTACTAATCAAAGACACCTTACAGGTGATGGAATTGCCATAGCATTAAGAAATAATATTAAAATAGAAAATTTAGAATATATTCAAATACACCCAACAGCTTTCTATGAAGAAAATAGTGAAGGCAGAAGGATGCTTATATCTGAATCTTTAAGAGGAGAAGGGGCTAAGCTTTTAAACAAAAACAAAGAAAGATTTGTAGATGAACTCCTTCCAAGAGATGTAGTTTCAAAAGCTATTTTTGAACAAATGGAAAAAGATGATTTACCTTATGTATACTTAGATGCAACACACTTAGATAGTGAATATTTAATTAATAGATTTTCTTTTATATACAATGAATGTTTAAATAGAGGAACAGATATAACCAAAGAATACATAAAGGTATCTCCTGCACAACATTATTTTATGGGGGGAATACATGTTGATTTAGATTCAAAAACATCTATGGAGAACCTATATGCAGTAGGTGAAATTAGTTGTACAGGTGTTCATGGAGCTAATCGACTAGCAAGCAATTCACTACTTGAAGGTCTTGTATTTTCAAAAAGAGCAGCTAAAAATATAAACTCAGTTATAGGTAGTATAGAAGTGAAGTTTATAGATGTACCAAATATAGATGTGGATGTGGAAAAAGTAAAGGAAGAGAATAAAATATTAGTTATAAAAGAAATAGAAAGAACAAGTGAGGATTTTGGCGATGAATTATTTGATTATTGATAAAATGATACAAGATGCTTTAATAGAAGATGTTCCAAGTGAGGATATAACAACTAATTCTATTGTAGATGAAAATTCTAAGTCTACTGTAGATTTAATTTGTAAACAAGATGGTATAATAGCAGGTTTAGGTGTGTTTAAAAGGGTTTTTGAAATACTTGGAGATGTAGAGATAGAGTTGTATAAAAATGATGGCGATAGGGTAAATAATGGTGAAAAGATAGCTGTATTAACTGGAAATACTAGAAACTTACTTGTGGGAGAACGTGTAGCTTTAAATTATTTACAAAGAATGAGCGGAATAGCTACTACTACAAGCATGTATGTGGAAAAACTTGAAGGTACAAATACTAAACTATTGGATAGTAGAAAAACAATACCTAATCTTAGAATTTTAGATAAATATTCTGTAAAAGTAGGTGGAGGATGCAATCATAGATTTAATTTATCTGATGGAATATTACTCAAAGATAATCATATTGGAGCTGCAGGTAGTGTTAAAAATGCAGTTGAATTAGCTAGAAAAAACACTTCTTTTGTCAGAAAAATAGAGGTAGAAGTGGAAACTCTAGAGATGGTAAAAGAAGCTATAGAGGCTAAAGCAGATATAATAATGTTAGATAATATGAATTTGGAGACAGCAAAAAAGGCTGTAGAAATGATAGATGGGAGAGCAGTTGTAGAGTTTTCTGGAAATGTAAATTTAGATACAATAGAATCTATAGGAAAAATTGGTGTTGATGTTGTCTCTGTGGGAGCGCTTACACACTCAGTAAAAGCTCTTGATATAAGTATGAAAAACTTAAGAAATATATAAAAAAGTATTAAAATAGATTTAATTTAATAATATGATAAATAATTAAAATAGATTACTTAAATAAGTTAGATAAATTTAAGTAATCTATTTTTTATTTATTAAAGTTAACTGAAAAGACAAAATAATAAAAAAGTAATTGAATAAATATAGATAAACGCTATATACAACTTTCATAATATAGTTATTATCAATTTTACAGATAAATACGAATAAACTTATAATATAATTACATATGTAAAATTTTGTATAAAATTTAGATGAAAAAGTATAGGGGGAATAAAAATGAAAGTAGCTTATATTTTTAGTAGTACTAACGCACACAAAATTCTAGACAAAATGATAATACCACAATTAGAACAAGGAACTCATGGAGTAGATGTCTTAGGTATGTTTTTCTTTATGGATAACACCTTATTTTTGTCTAAAGATAATCCAGTAGGAGAAAGATTAAGTAAATTACATGAAAAGACAGATATGATAATAATGGCTTGTGACCAGTGTGCTATAGAAAGAGGTATAGAGGATAACTTGGTTGATGGAGCTACAATTGGATGTTTCCCAAATTTATATGCTTGTTTAGGTGGTGCAGGTGTGGACCAAGTTATAACATTATAAAATCTTGAGGTATACAATCCATAGAAAAAATTTTCTATGGATTATTTTAAGTAAAAGATAAATTGTTTAGAGTAGGGGATGGACAAATGGCTAAAATTTTAGTTGAATTCATAAATACTTGACCATCTTGTGATGAGCATGGAGTGTTTATAAAAAAAATATCTGAGAAGTATACTGATAAATTAGAAGTAAAACTTTACCAAGCAGGTAAGGATTTCTCATATGTCAAGAAGTATGGAATTATAACAAAAGGAACATTAATAATAAACCAAAAAAAGAAGTACGATAGATTAAATAAAGATACAATCGAAAAGGCAATAGTAGAAGCTATAAATAATAGTTAAAAGTTTAAAAATTAGGAGCAGTAAAAATGAATATATTAGAAATTGTTTTAAGTGGAGTGAAAAACACTGTAGTAGCTTCCATAGTTACACTAAATGGAGCATCGGGATGGCTTATGATAAGTTTTGTATTGGCAGGAGTTCTTCACAATGTTTTAACGCCAAAAAGGTTTCAAAAACAACTTGGAAATAAGAAGTTTTCTTCTTTGATTAAGAGCACTATTTCAGGGATGTTTTTACCAATTTGCAGTTGTGGTGTAATACCATTGGGGATAAGTATGTACTATTCGGGAGCATACTTAGGTCCAGTACTTGCTTTTATGACATCAACTCCAATAATAAATCCAATAGCTGTAGTTCTTTGCTTAGGTCTTTTGGGACCTAAAATTACAATCATTTATCTTATATCTGGATTTTTAGTACCATTTTTAGTAGGAGTTTTGGGGAATACTTTTGGAAAAGAAGAATTATTTCTGCAAAATGACTCAGATGAAGAAGCTATAGAATTAGAAGAAGAAAAGAGAAGTTTTATAGAAAATATGATTGATGGGCTTAAATGGTCTTTTGGAGAGTTAGCACTTACTATTAGTAAATATGTAATAATGGGGATGCTTTTTGCCGGATTTATAACAACAATTTTTCCAAATAGTATAATTCAAAAATATTTAGGCAATCCAGGTTTACTATCTCTTGGAAGTATCTCAATACTTGCATGTGTTATGTATGTATGTGCTGTAGGACATATTCCATTTATAGCAGCTCTTGTTGCAAGTGGAGCATCTCCTGGGATAGCCATAACATTTTTGATAGCTGGGGCAGCGACAAACTTACCAGAACTTATAAGCATGTGTAAACTTATTGGAAAAAGAACTGTTGTTATATATTCAGTTACACTAACACTCTGTTCAATAATAATAGGTTATATAACAAATTTACTTTTTGCAAACAACAATACTGTGAATTTAGAGACAACAAATTCTTCAATACAATTAGCAAATAAACTAATGTTAAATATACCAGATAGTTTTGAATATATATGTACTATTTTAATTATTTTATTTGCACTTAAAGCAGTAATACCAAAGATGAAAGAGGTCATAGGAAATCATGCTTAAAAAGGTACTTATAATATCATGTGTAGTGATTGCATTAATAGTTTTATCAAGGGTAGTTGATGATAACCTTAAACAAAATGGCTCTATTCCAAATGTAAATCAAGAAACATTAAAATATTTCAAGAAAAATTATAAGGAAGATATAATAACTTGTGCTGAAGAAGACTTAAACAATGATGGAAAAAAAGATTTAGTAGTTATATATAAAAAAGGTAATAATTCAAATGAAATGGTAGTGGTAGTTTCTGATAAAGATGGTCATTATATAACAAAACCAATACCAGCACCTATAGAGAATCAAACTATAACTTTTAAAAATATTGATGAGAAGCCACCAATAGAAGTAATAGTGTCAGGTTCTAAAAATGGCAATGTAGGATACGCTATTTACAGAGTAGAGGGTAAAAAACTTGTTGATTTATTTGGAGAAGATATGGACAAGTGTTGCTAAAAATAAAAATAATACATAATAAGGTGGGGAATTGAAATGAAAGTATCTAAAAAGATTCAAGCATCAATCTTAGTTAGTGTAATGGGAGCATCTATACTAACTGGATGTAGCAGTAAACCGAAAGAAGAGGGGAAAAAAGCTGGAAATGATGATTATGCGATAACAGTAGGGTATTATAATTGTGACCATATGACAGCTGGACCAGTAGCAGAAGCAGCAGGAATATATAAAGATTTAGGTCTTAATGTAAAAACTGTTGGGAATGGTAAAGTTCCTGAAGCCATGGCAGCAGGTAAGATGGATGCTGGTTATATAGGAACAAAGGGGCTAGTAGGAGCCATACCTAAAGGTTCACCAATAACAATAGCAGCAAATAATCACACAGGTGGGTCTGAATATCTAATAGTTTCAAATGATATAAAAGAGCCTAAGGATTTAGTGGGTAAAAAAATTGCAACAGATATGAGTGATTTCTTATGGACAAGTGATTATGGACCAGAAACAGGATTACCAACTGATTCATCAAAATATGAAGTTGTAAATATGGATTCAGATAAAGATAAATATTTAGCTCTTAAAACTGGAAAGATACAAGCATTTACATCTTGTGACCCTTGGGGTTCTGTAGCTGAAAATGATGGAGTAGGAAAAATAATAGCATCAACTCAATATAAAGAAAAAGCTAATGATAAAGAATATAACTGTTGCTCATTCTCATTGAATAAAAACTTTATAAAAGAGCATCCAGATTTAGCAAAACAATTGGTTTTAGCTCATACTAAAGCAATAGAATATATATATACAAATCCAGCAGAAGCAGCTAAAATATTTGCAAAATATTATAATGTAGAAGAAGAAGTTGCACTTAGAACTATTTATAAAAAGACAGTTGGAGAAGGTAGAACGCTTACTTGGAAAGTTACAGGAGAAGAATATAAAAACAATTTACAAATGTATAAAGATTTAAAGGCATTAGACGATATACCTAAATATGAAGATACAATTGATACAAGTTTATTAGATTCTTGTGGGGCAGACGATTTCGATAAGTTTATAAAAGAAAAAGTTAATCCAGAGTTTCCAGAAGGCATGAGTTATGAAGATTGGAAGGCAAAGGTATTATAAGTAAATGGAGAGAATAAAAAATATAATAATACTTTTTATCATTATTTTAGGAAGTATATTTATAATATTTTTTAATTTTGAAGATAAAGAAGAAATAAGAGGAAAATTAAGAATAGGGGTATCTGATGATACCTCTGGTTTTGTAATAAATTATATGATAAATAAAGATTACTTTGAAAACATAAAAGTAAGCGATGTAATGGAGACTTTTACAATTAATGATTGCTGAGCAAGTACAATGCAATGGGCTCTGAGTTCAGAGGAAATAGATATAGCAATCATATGTAAAGATGCAGCAAAGCAGTATGTAAATGCAACGAGTGAGTTTGAAATTGTTGGTACAGTAGTTCAAAATTCAGATATATTTTTATTAAAGAAGAACAATCCTCAAAAAATAGGAATAATTCAAAATAGAAATTATCAATCTGAATTAGTAAAAAAATACTATGAAAATATAAAAGTTTATCCATTATTAGGGACAGCGCTAGCATATGGACTAGAAAGTAATTTAGTAGATGGTGTTGTAATAGATTGCATAAAAGCAATTGGGTTAGAAGGCGAAAAAAAATCTACAGCTGAATTAGGTGACTATGATACATATGTATTAGTTGTGAATAAAGAGTTTAAGAAAAGCAAGTCGTATAGTGATTTTATAAAACTATACAATAAAAGTGTTGATGATTTAAAGAATGAAGCTATATTTAAGAAATCATTAAAAGAGTATAAGAATATAAGAAATATAGATATGGAGGAAATAAGAAGTTGGAAATTAAAATTTCTAAAGATAGAGGAGATAGAATAGCTAAGAAAAAATCTAAAAGTAGTATGGACATTTTATATAAAATAATACTCTTAGTTATTATATTTTTAGCCTGGCATTTTGCAGCAAAAGATATAGGGAGTTCTTTATTACTCCCAATGCCAGTAGATGTAATAAAAGGTTTCTTTTACTGTGTGACAGATGCAGAGACAGTGACTAATCTGTTTATAACATTGCAAAGAGTGCTTAAAGGATTTATGTATGCATTATTGTTTGGACTTCCAATAGGATTTATTATGGGATTTTCTAAGACTTTTGAAAAGCTTTTATCTCCAGTAGTAGATTCTGTAAGACAAGTTCCTATAATGGCATGGGTTCCTCTTACAATAGTATGGTTTGGTATAGGAGATGGTCCAACAATATTTTTAATAGCTTTTTCAGGTGTTTTTCCCATAATTTTAAATACTATTCAAGGTGTAAGAGCAATATCAAAGGATTATTATAATGCAGCTAGAAGTATGGGAGCATCACCAATTGTAATATTTGCAAATGTAATAGTACCAGCATCTCTTCCAGATATATTGACTGGTTCAAGAATTGCTATAAGTACAGGATGGATGTCTGTTATCTGAGCTGAGTTTATAGCTACGAGTGCCGGTCTCGGTTACTCCATGGTACAAGCTCAGACATTGATGCATACAGATGTATTAATTGGGCTTATGATATTTGCAGCTTTAATAGGATTTATAATAGATAGAGTACTAAAATTTATAAATAAAATCCTTTGTAGATGGAGGTTTGCAGATTAATGAAATTAAGTGTGAGAGATATAAATAAAACATTTGTAAATAGCAAAGTAGATACAAAGGTTTTGGAAGATATAAGTATAGATATAGAAAATGGTCAATTTGTTTGTCTTTTAGGACCATCAGGATGTGGAAAAACAACTTTACTTACTATAATAGGTGGATTTCAAAAGGCAGAGAGTGGAGATGTTTTTATAAATGATAAAAAAGTTAAAAAACCAGGTATAGATAGAGCTTTTATATTTCAAAACTACGCTCTATTTCCGTGGAAGACTATAAGAGGCAATGTTCTATTTCCTATGAAACAACAAAAAATACCAAAAGAAAAGAGAGAAGAGATGTTGGAAGAGCTTTTGGTTATGTCTGATTTAAAAGGGAAAGAAAAGTTGTTTCCTCATCAATTGTCTGGAGGAATGAAACAAAGAGTTGCTATGATAAGAGCTTTAGCATGTAATCCTGAAGTATTATTGATGGATGAACCATTAGGAGCAGTTGATTTTCAAATGAGACAAAACTTACAAGAAGAACTTGAAAGAATATGGATAAAAAAGAAAATAACTGCATTAATGGTAACTCATGATGTTGATGAAGCTGTATATATGAGTGATAGAGTTATAGTAATGTCAAGAGATAAGGGAAGGATTCTTGACGATATAAATATAGATATTCCAAGACCTAGGGCTAGAGGGAGCCAAGAATATGAAGAATATAAGAATAAATTAACTGACATTTTGTCAAAATGTTATGATGTTTAAAGAGGAGTAGAAATGAGTCAAATAGAAAAATACAATAGTTTAGATGATACACAACGAAAAATAAGAATATATATTATGGATATGATAATAGATAAATGTTCTAGTGTTACACTTAAAGAAGTAATTGAACATATAAGTGAAAATTTAAATTTAGAAGAAGAATATCTAGAAACTACACTAAAACATTTTATTGATAAAAATATAATGGTTGTTGATGAAGATAGTATAAATTTTATATATCCAGTATCAGCATTACCTACTAATCATAAAGTTACATTAAGTGATAATCGAAGCTTTAGTGCAATGTGTGCTATAGATGCAATAGGAACTTCTTGTACATTTAATCAAGATGTAAGAATAAATTCTATTTGTAGTGCCACAGGTAAAGAAATAGAAATATTTATAAAAGATGAAAAAATTGAATATGTAAACAATCCAGATTTAAGAGTGCTTCATATAAATCTTGATAAGCATTCAAATTGGGCAGCAAGTTGCTGAAATGTAATGAATTTCTTCTGGACGAAGAATGATTTTGATGCATGGACAAAAGAAGCAGGGTTATCAGATGATGAAGATATATATTGTTTGGATATTAATGAAGCAATAGTAGAGTCATATAAAATATTTAAACTTGAACAAAAAGTATTAGTATAAGAATACATCTATCAAAAACTAAAAATATCCTTTAGACAAAAACACCATATAATATCAGTAATATACATTATTAGTATTTGACATATATACAAGATGGATTTAAATCTAAAGGGATATTTTTAGTTTTTTTAGGTATTTAGATAGCTTTATTAAGTATATATTTGTTTATAACCTTTGCAACTCCATTTTCATTGTTGGTATCAGTAACATAATCAGCAATTTCTTTTATGCTACTACGTGCATTTCCCATAGCCACACCAAGTCCTGCATATTTTATCATATGTTGGTCATTTTCTTCATCACCAACAGCAATAGCATTTTCTATAGGTATATTTAGATTATTACATAATGTTTGAAGTGCAGTACCCTTATTAGTAGTTTTACCTAAAAATTCTAAATAAAAAGGGGCAGACCTTACTATAGTATATCTATTGAATAAATTTTTAGGAAGTTGTTTTATAATTTCTTCTAATCTTTCTGGTTCATCAACTATCATAACCTTACAGATTTTAATAGATTTATCAATTTTATCTTTGTGTATATACTTAACTTCTATATCATTCAATTTAGCTTCATGAAGTGTGTACTTACCAGGAGTTTCGTTTGGCGTAACTAAATTTGTCATTGTATTTATGTGTATTTTGGTATTATATTTTTTACAAACATTGTTGTATATAAAATCAAAGTCGTCTAAAGTCATCTCTACATCATGTATTATTTTTTCACTTTTAACCTCTTGAATCATAGCTCCATTGAAGCATATAACATAATCACCTTCATCTGTTAGATTTAACTGATTTAAAAGTCCTTTGACACCAGGAAGGGGTCTACCTGTTGTTATAACTACTTTAGCTCCAGCCTTCTTTGCTTCTTGAATAGATTCAAATACTTCAGGAGTAACTTTTCTTTTTGTATTTAATATTGTTCCATCAATATCTAGTGCGATTAATCTGTACATATCAACCTCCAGTAATTTATATCCTCAATTTTCTAATGAAAACGTTGACACAGCTAGTGTTGAACAAAATTTCAGTAGAAAATTTAATGTGTATATTATTATACCAAGAGATAAGCAATTTAGAAAGTTTAATAGTATTAATTTTTTGATAAAGTTATTATTTATACAACATATTCATGTAATATTGTATCTTTTATGAGTATATAAATGTTATCTATAAAAAATGGTATCGTTTGCATTTTGATATAGATATAAGCCTATTATAAAGGTTAATAGTTTTATATACAAACTTTATTAAAGTTTGTACAGTAATTAGTTTTATTCTATAAAATATTGTAATTACAATAATCATATGTTATTATTCAACATGATTACAATGTAAATGTTATTCAAAATAATGAGTTATAAAGTCATAGTAGTATGTAATACATGTAAATAATAGCATGTAATACATATAAAACTATATTTATAAATATAAAGAACAAATTTATAAAGGAGAGTTTTAAATGAAGTTTTCAGAGTTTAAGTATGAAAGACCAAATTATAATAGTATAAAAAAAGAGTTTTTAAAGTGTGTAGAAGAAATAGATAATTCTTGTTGTTATGATGAACAACAAGAAAATATACATAAAATTAATTTGTTGAGAAATAAAATAGAAACGTTGTCAAACATAGCATCTATAAGATACAGTATAAACACTCTTGATAAACTCTATCAAGAGGAAAAAAATTATTGGGATGAATACATGCCTTTATATGAAGAATTAAATTCATATTTTTATAATTCTATAGCAAATTCAAAATTTAAATCTAATTTAAAAAAAGAATTTGGAGAACAATTTTTTACAATAGTGGATTACTCTTTAAAAAGTTTTTCCAAAGAGATAATAAAGGAATTACAAGAAGAAAATAAATTGTGTTCAGAGTATACTAAACTTTTAGCATCTGCACAGATAATGTTTGAAGGAGAAGAAAGAAACTTATCTGGAATGGGAATGTTTATGTGTTCTAGGTCTAGAAAAACAAGAAAATTAGCAAATAAGGCATATTATAATTTCTTTGAAGAAAATGAATCTAAATTTGATGATATATTTGATGAGTTAGTTAAACTGAGAGATAAAATAGCAAAAAAACTAGGTTTTAAAAACTTTGTAGAGCTTGGATATATTAGAATGATGAGAAGTAATTACAGAGAAGATAGGATTGAAAATTTTAGAAAACAAGTACTAAAATATATTGTGCCACTGGCTGATGAACTTTATGAAAAGCAAGCTAAAAGAATAGGTCTAGAATCTTTGAGTTACATAGATGAAGACTTAGAATTTTTAACAGGAAATGCAACTTTAAAGGGTAATTCAGAATACATAATTGAAAATGGAAAAAGAATGTATGCTGAATTATCTAAAGAAACTGATGAATTTTTTGATTTTATGTTGAAAAATGAACTTATGGATTTAGAAACAAAGAAAGGAAAAGGGGCTGGTGGATACTGTACTTATATACCGGATTATAAGTCACCATTTATTTTTTCTAACTTTAATCAAACATCTGATGATATAGATGTATTGACGCATGAGGCAGGTCATGCATTTCAATTGTATATGTCCAGATGGATTGAAATGCCAGAGATTAATTTTCCTACACTGGATAGTTGCGAAATTCATTCAATGAGTATGGAATTTATAACATGGCCATGGATGGAGTTATTTTTTAAGGAAGATACAGATAAGTACAAGTTTACTCATTTATCATCTGCAATTAAGTTTATACCATATGGAGTAGTTGTTGATGAATTTCAGCATTATATTTATAAAAATCCTAATATCGACAAATCAAAAAGAAAAGAAATATGGAGATTTTTAGAAAAAAAATACTTACCACATAGAAAATATGATGATAATTCTTTTTTAGAACGAGGTTGCTGGTGGTTTAAACAAGGTCACATATTTAAAAATCCTTTTTACTATATAGACTACGCATTAGCTCAAATTTGCGCATTACAATTCTGGAAAAAAATGATTAAAGACAAAGAATCTGGATGGAATGATTATATAAACATCTGTAAAGTAGGTGGAACAAAGTCATTTTTAGATATTGTAAGTATAGGAAATCTATATTCTCCATTTGATAATGACTGTATAAAATCTGTTATAGACGATGTAAAATCATGGTTTGATGAAATAAATGACATCAATTTGTAAAAAATTATGAGAAATTTATTCTGTAAGAGCAAAAATTTAAAAAAAATATCTTTCTTACAAAAATAGTTATATTTTTAATCAATACGAAATAATAAACCAAAAAAGATTTGTACTTAAAAAAAAAAGAAAATACAGGAAATATGTAATATCAACATTTGGAAAAAAAGGTAAAAATGTATACAAAATACATATGAAAAAACTATTGCAAATTTTATAGAATGTTTATATACTTAAGTCAACAGAGATAGAAAAAAGCTATTTATAGAAATAAAAGATAAATTGCTAACTTTTCAATTTTCTGAAAATATAATAATCCGGGCGAAGAGTATGGGAGACTGCTTTATAAAAAAGCGACCGAAGGGACAAATTTAATCTTACATACCCAGAAGATTAAATGAAATTCTCAGGTAAAGATGACTGTGCTTGGACGGGTCTCTGAAAATGATTTTAACAGGGAAGACAAATTGGGAGATTTGTTTTTCCTGTTTTTTATTTATCGAGTAATAAATAAAAGTTTGAAAGAGAGTAAAAAGATGATAATAATTACAAATAATCCAAAAGTAAAAGAAGAAGTTCAAGACAGAGAAGTTTTATTTAAAGATACAACTTATATTGGAATCTTAGAAACAAGTAGAGATTTGATACACGAAGGATATGAACTTTTATCTCATCCACTATATGGGAGTGTAAAACCAAATGAAACACCTTATAGAACAATTATACTAAAACAAGGAAATCGTTTGGATATAAACTCTTTAACCTTAATTGAAGAAGCAATCATCACTGCAAGTAAATTTCAGAATAATAAAAAGACTCCAGCATGGACAGAAAGCGTTCAAGATGACTTTAGAGTAATCGATTATGACATATTTTATAATACAATACAAAGAATGCAGTATGAATAAATGAATTTGTTAAAAAGTTGTTAAAATAGCCTAAATATTAAATCTGATTTAATATTAAATAAAAATTAAGAAATTTAATTGGGGAGGATAAGTCAAAATGGAAAATGTGTATGACTTAGTAATAATTGGTTCAGGACCAGCAGGGCTTGCAGCAGGTCTTTATGGAGCAAGAGCAAAGTTGAAAACTCTAATCCTAGAAAAAGATAAGACTGGTGGGCAAATTGTAATAACACATGAAATTGCAAATTATCCAGGGTCAGTTCCAAATGCAACAGGACCAAGTCTAATAGCTAGAATGGTTGAGCAATGTAAAGAGTTCGGAGCAGAAATGTTAAGAGACAACATTGTAGATACTGAACTAGATGGAGATATAAAAGTTTTAAAAGGACAAAAGGCAGAATATAGAGCAAAAGCAGTAATAATAGGAACAGGAGCAACACCAAGAAAAATTGGTTGTCCAGGAGAAAAAGAACTTACTGGTAAAGGGGTTTCATATTGTGCAACTTGTGATGCAGACTTCTTTGAAGACTTTGAAGTATTTGTTGTGGGTGGAGGAGACAGTGCATTAGAGGAAGCAATGTATTTAACTAAATTTGCTAGAAAAGTAACAATTGTACATAGAAGACAAGGATTTAGATGTGCTAAAAGTGTTGAAGAAAAAGCAAAGGCTAATCCAAAGATAGAGTTTTTACTAGATACAGTAATAGAAGAAATAAAAGGTGATGGAATATTAGAATCAGTTGTATTTAAAAACAAAGTTACTGGGGAAACTCATGAGTACTTTGCAGATGAAGAAGATGGAACAATGGGAGTATTTGTTTTCGTTGGATTAGATGCTCAAACTGATTTATTCAAAGGCAAAGTTGATATGGATGAAAAAGGTTATATAATAACTGATGAAGACATGAGAACTAATATACCAGGTGTATTTGCAGCAGGTGATTGTAGATCTAAGACTCTAAGACAGGTTGTAACTGCAACTAACGATGGAGCAATTGCATCTATAGTAGCTGAAAAATATATTGATGAAAAGTTTGAAAACTAAAAAGCTGTAAGGTAAAGTCAATGAATAATATTTAAAATATTAAAATAAAATAAAAATTTTAAGGGGGAACATGAAAATGTTAGATTTAGATAAAAGTACTTTTGATGAAGAAGTTTTAAATGCAGAAGGTTTTGTATTTGTTGATTTCTGGAGTGAAGGTTGTGAACCTTGTAAAGCTTTAATGCCAGATGTTCATAAATTAGCTGAAACTTATGGGGATAAAATAAAGTTCTGTAAAATGGATACAACAAAAGCTAGAAGATTAGCGATAAAACAAAAAGTATTAGGACTTCCAACTATGGCTATATACAAAGATGGAGAAAAAGTAGACGAAGTTACTAAGGATGATGCTACAATTGCTAATATAGAAGACATGATTAAAAAATATCTTTAATATGTTGATATAATATTAACAAAAACAAAGAAAAAATCTATTTGAGTCTAGAAGTAAAATAAAAAGGTTTTTATGTCTAAGTTTGTTAAAAAAATAATTTTAGATAAAATATTTTTTTTACGATAAAGAATTTTTAGTAATAAAACAAATATCAAGACATAAAAACATAATATGGAAACATCTTTAAAAATAAGTTAGAAAATATTGATATAACTTTGAGAAAAACTCAAATGCATATATACAAAATTAAATAACAGGAGGTGCAAGTATGCGTCTTGAATTAGGGAAAATCTTTATAAAAGATATTCAATTTGGTGATGTAACAGAAGTGAAAGATGGAGTATTATTCATCAATAAGCAAGAGATGCTACAAGAAATTGGTGGAGATGAGCATATTAAGTCTATAGATATAGAATTAGCTCGTCCAGGTGAAAGCATAAGAATAACACCTGTAAAAGATGTTATTGAGCCAAGAGTAAAAGTTGAAGGTAATGGGGGAATATTCCCAGGTATCATATCAAAGGTTGACACTGTAGGAGAAGGAAAAACTCATGCTTTAAAAGGTGTAGCTGTTGTAACTACTGGAAAGATAGTAGGTTTCCAAGAAGGTATAGTAGATATGACTGGAGAAGGAGCTAAATATACTCCATTTTCTAAATTAAATAATGTAGTAGTAGTAGCTGAACCTATTGATGGTTTAAAACAATATGCTCATGAGAAAGCTGTTAGAATGATAGGATTCAAAGCAGCAATGTATTTAGGAGAAGCAGCAAGAAATCTTACTCCAGATGAAGTTTCAGTATATGAAACTAAACCTCTTCTTGAGTCAATAAAAGAGTATCCAGAACTTCCAAAAGTAGGATATGTTTACATGCTTCAAACTCAAGGATTATTACATGACACTTATGTATATGGTGTAGATGCAAAACAAATAGTGCCAACATTATTATATCCAACAGAATTAATGGACGGAGCAATTGTAAGTGGTAACTGTGTTTCTGCATGTGACAAAAACCCAAGTTATGTTCATATAAACAATGGAGTTGTTGAAGACTTATATGCAAGACATGGTAAAGATATAAATTTTGTAGGTGTAATTATAACTAATGAAAATGTTTACCTAGCAGATAAAGAAAGATCTTCAAACTGGACTTCTAAGCTATGTAAATACTTAGGATTAGATGCAGTTATAGTTTCACAAGAAGGTTTTGGAAATCCAGATACTGACCTTATAATGAACTGCAAAAAAATAGAAATGCAAGGTGTAAAAACAGTTATAGTTACAGATGAATATGCTGGACGTGATGGAGGTTCTCAATCACTTGCAGATGCAGATGTAAGAGCAGATGCTGTTGTAACAGGTGGAAATGCTAACCAAGTTGTAGTACTTCCTAAGTTAGATAAGGTAATTGGCCATTTAGAAGTAGTAGATGTAATAGCTGGTGGTTCTGATGGAAGTTTAAAAGCTGATGGAACTATTGAAGTTGAAATCCAAGCTATAACAGGTGCAACTAATGAAACAGGATTTGGTCATTTAACTGCTAAAGGATATTAAGATTTATTTCATTAAACGATTTAGTAATATTATGATTGAGTAATATCAATTAAAAAGATTGTAAATAAATCTATCAAAACATAATGAATGTTATAGATATATAAATAATTAGAAATATAATAAGGAGGATTATTATGAGTTTACTTAGTAATAAAAAGGTTCTTATAATAGGTGACCGTGATGGTATACCAGGACCTGCAATAGAAGAATGTGTAAAAACAGTAGAAGGAGCAGAGGTTGTTTTCTCATCTACAGAATGCTTTGTCTGAACAGCTGCTGGGGCTATGGACTTAGAAAATCAAAACAGAGTTAAAGAAGCTGCTGATAAATTCGGAGCTGAAAATGTTGTGATTTTACTAGGTGCTGCTGAAGCCGAAGCTGCAGGTCTTGCAGCCGAAACAGTAACTGCAGGGGATCCAACTTTCGCTGGACCACTTGCTGGAGTTGCCTTAGGATTAAGTGTTTACCATGTTGTAGAGGAACAAATGAAAGAATTATTTGATGACACTGTATATGAAGATCAAATAAGTATGATGGAAATGGTTTTAGAAGTTGAAGAAATAGCAGAAGAAATGTCTGGTATAAGAGAAGAATTTTGCAAATTTTAATGCCTAAAAGCAAAAGGGGTGAAACTAAGAGATGGGAAAACTAAGAGCAGTACATTATATTAATCAGTTCTTTGCTGGTATAGGTGGAGAAGAAAAAGCTGATACTAAGCCACATGTGGCAGAAACTTTACCTCCAATAAGTTTACAACTTGATAAATTATTAGGTGAAGATATTGAAATAGTTGGTACAGTAGTGTGCGGAGACAGTTATTTCAATGAAAATATAGATAGTGCAAGTGAAGAAGTTTTAGCAATGATAAAAGGTTTTGAACCACAACTTTTCATAGCTGGGCCTGCATTTAACGCTGGTAGATACGGAGTTGCTGCTGGAACAATAACTAAAGTTGTAAAAGAGGCTTTAAATATACCAGCTTTAACAGGTATGTACATTGAAAATCCAGGTGCAGATATGTTCAAAAAGGATGTTTATGTAGTAGAAACTTCTGATTCTGCAGCAGGTATGAGAAAAGCACTTCCTAAGATAGCTAAACTTGCAATAAAACTTGCTAAAGAAGAAGAAATTGGAACTCCTAAAGAAGAAGGATACATAGCTAGAGGAATAAGAGTTAACTACTTCCATGAAGACAGAGGTTCTAAGAGAGCTGTTGACATGTTAGTTAAGAAAATAAAAGGTGAGCCATTTGAAACTGAATATCCAATGCCAAACTTTGATAGAGTTGACCCAAGTAATCCTGTAAAAGACCTATCAAAATGCAAAATAGCTTTAGTTACTTCTGGTGGTATAGTTCCTAAAGGAAATCCAGATAGAATAGAATCTTCTTCAGCTTCTAAATATGGAACTTATTCTATAGCAGGAGTTATGGATTTAACAGAAGAAACTTATGAAACTGCACATGGTGGATATGACCCAGTATATGCAAACTTAGATGCAGATAGAGTATTACCTGTTGATGTTCTTAGAGAGTTAGAAAAAGAAGGTGTAATAGGAAAATTACATGAAACTTTCTATACAACTGTAGGTAATGGTACATCTGTTGCAAACTCTAAAAAATATGCTTCTGAAATTGGAGCAGCATTGGTAGCTGATGGTGTAGATGCAGTAATCTTAACTTCTACATGAGGTACTTGTACTCGTTGCGGTGCAACGATGGTAAAAGAAATAGAAAAAACTGGACTTCCAGTAGTTCATATGTGTACAGTAGTACCTATTTCGTTAACAGTAGGGGCTAACAGAATAGTTCCAACTATAGCAATACCTCATCCACTTGGAAATCCAGCACTTGACCCTACAGAAGAAAAAGCCCTAAGAAGAGGCCTTGTAGAAAAAGCATTAAACGCTTTAACTACAGAAGTAGATGGTCAAACAGTATTTGAAAAATAAAAATAACACACATATATATTATATAGATAAAAATATAAACACACACTAAAAATAAAAAATAACTATACACAAAAAAATAATATAGATTTCATGAATGGGTAAATGTGAGTTATTCATTCATGAAATCTTAAAAAATACCAAAATACATAAAAAAAGAATAAAATCAAATATACAATAAAATAAAAATATAATAATTGAAGTCTTTAATGAAATTAAAATTAGGTGTTCATAAAATTTATGGAGGTGCACAAAATGACTTATCCAGTTTTAAAAGGGGCAGGCTATGTACTTATTCATACTCCAGATATGATAGTGCAAAATGGAAGTACTTGTACAGTTGAAAGAGCAACAAATCCAGATTCAGAATTTTTACAAGAAGTAGGTAGTCATATAAGAAGTTACGAGGATGTAGTTAACTACATGCCAAATCAAGTTTACATAGGAAACAGAAGACCAGAAGAATTAAGAGATTTACCAATGCCATGGTGTGAACAAAAAGTTGAGGGAACTAGAAATGGTAAATTTGGTGAAATAATGCCTCAAGATGAGTTTATAGCTTTAATGCAAATAAGTGATGCATTTGACTTAGTAAAGTTGTCACAAGAATTTATTGATGAAGTAAAACCAAAAATCGAAAATAACTACCCTGAAATTGCACCATTTGTAGGGAAATTAAAGGGTGATGATATAGAAGAAGGTAAGGAATTAGTAGCAACACACATAGCAGAAGGATTATACCATGATGGAAAATTCGTTGGCTATGTAAAAAGAGCACATGATGTAGATGTTAACTTAAATGCTCATACAATGTTTGAAAATTTAGTAGTAAAAGCATCTGGAGTTTTATCTGCTATTCAAATGCTAAGACATAGCAAAATAGACCCTGCTGAAATAGATTATGTTATTGAGTGTTCAGAAGAAGCTTGTGGAGATATAAACCAAAGAGGTGGAGGAAACTTTGCTAAATCAATAGCTGAAATAGCTGGACTTCAAAACGCAACTGGTTCTGATACAAGAGGATTTTGTGCAGCACCAACACATGCATTAATTCAAGCTGCAGCTTTAGTAAAATCTGGAATACACAAAAATGTAATGGTAGTAGCAGGTGGAGCAAGCGCTAAACTTGGAATGAATGCTAAAGACCACGTTAAAAAAGGTCTTCCTGTACTTGAAGATGTTGTTGGAGGATTTGCAGTACTTGTATCTGAAAATGATGGTATAAACCCAGTTATAAGAACTGACTTAACAGGTAAGCATACAGTGGGAACTGGTTCTTCACCTCAAGCAGTTATGACAGCACTTATAACTTCAGGTCTTGATAGAGCTAATTTAAAAATAACAGATGTTGATGTATATTCAGTTGAAATGCAAAATCCAGATATAACTAAGCCAGCAGGAGCAGGAGATGTTCCAGAAGCAAACTACAAAATGATAGGTGCACTTGCTGTTAAACGTGGAGACTTAGAGAAGAAAGAATTAAAAGATTTTGTAGCTAATAAAGGATTACCAGGATGGGCACCAACTCAAGGACATATACCATCAGGAGCTCCTTATATAGGATTTTTAATAGATGATTTAACTACAGGAGATAGAAATAGAGCTATGATAGTTGGAAAAGGTAGTTTATTCTTAGGAAGAATGACTAATTTATTTGATGGAGTATCTTTTATAGCTGAAAGAAATACAGGTGTTACTGAAGAGACTTCAGGAATATCTAAAGATGAAATTAAGAAGATAATAGCTGAATCTATGAAAAAACTAGCATTAGATATGTTAGAAGAATAGGGGTGAGGATATGTCAAAAAAAGTAATCGCAGATGTATTCTTAGAAGTAGCTAATGCAATAGAAAGCGGCGAATTTGGCAAAAAAATAAGAATTGGTGTGACTACACTTGGAAGTGAACATGGTGTAGAGAACATGGTTAATGGTGCACACTTAGCAAAATCTAATTTATTTGATATAGTACTTATTGGACCAAAGGTGGAAACTGACCTTGAAGTAGTTGAAGTTAATGATGAAAAAGAAATGCATGGAAAAATGGAAGAATTATTAGACTCAGGATATATAGATGCTTGTGTTACTATGCATTATAATTTTCCAATAGGAGTATCTACAGTAGGTAGAGTAATAACTCCAGCAAAAGGAAAAGAAATGATACTTGCAACAACAACAGGAACAAGTGCTACTAATAGAATAGAAGCAATGGTAAGAAATGCTATTTATGGTATTGCTACAGCCAAATCAATGGGAAATAAATGCCCAAAAGTTGGAATACTTAATGTTGATGGAGCTAGACAAGTTGAAAAAAGTTTAAAAGAGTTAAAAGATAATGGATATGATATAGAATTTGCGGATTCAATTAGAGCAGATGGTGGATGTGTTATGAGAGGTAATGATTTACTTGTAGGTGCACCTGATGTTATGGTTACTGATACATTATCTGGAAATATATTTATGAAAGTATTTTCTTCATATACTACAGGTGGAGACTATGAAGCTCAAGGCTTTGGGTATGGCCCTGGAGTTGGAGAAGACTATGATAGAAGAGTACTTATAGTATCGAGAGCATCAGGTTCTCCAGTAGTAGCCAATGCATTAAAATATGCTTATGATGTTGTAAAGGGAGAAATAAATAATATTGCAAGAAGTGAATTTGCAAAAGTTAAAGGTGCAAAATTTGATGATATTATAGCTTCTCTTACTAAAAAAGAAGTTAAAACTGAAAAAGTAGAAGTTAAAATGCCAGATAAAGAGGTTGTTACTCGTCAAATAGCTGGTGTTGATATAATGGATTTAGAAGATGCAGTATCTGAACTATGGAAAAATGGAATCTATGCTGAAAGTGGTATGGGTTGTACAGGGCCAATAGTTCTTGTAAATGATGCTAAAGGTGATTTAGCTGTTGAAACTTTAATCAAGGCTGGATACACTGCAAAATAAATATAAATTATACATGTAAATGAAGAACATATAGTTATAGTCTTTTAGGCTATAACTATATGTTCTTTTTGTTACTCAACTTATATTATTTTTATTACCAAAGTAAGGATATAAAGATAATTAAATATTTATAAATTATAACTTATAAAACAGAAATATCATGAATTTGTATCATAATAATATTTCTGTTTTATTTGTCGTTACTTATGCTAAGTAAAAAATCAGTGGAAATATATAAATAATATTAATAATATATGAAAAATTTTTAGAAGTAAAGTATCTATAAGATAAAAAATAACATTATTAGTGGTATAATATAATTAAAATAAAAAATATTTTTTGGAGGCAAAATCATGAGTAAAGTAGAAAAAGTAGTAGAATTGTTAGAAGCTAAGGGACTTGATGCATTATACTTAACAAAAAAAACGAATGTAAATTACATAAGTGGCTTTCCTGATGAAGAAGCATATGCAGTTATTTGTAAAGATGGAAATTTTTTAGTTACTGATAGTAGATATATGGAGCTTGCGGAAAATGTTTGTAAAGGTTTTGAAATTGTAAACTGGCATAATTTTGATAGAAGTGTGGCAAAAGCTGTAAAAAGTGTATGTGATAAAGTAGGTATAAAAAAGCTTGGATTTGAAAGAACAAATATCGTATTTGATAAATATGAAGAACTTAAAAATCTAGTTGAACAAGATGGAGGAGAATTGATACCTACAGAAAATATTGTAGAGACTCTTAGATATGTAAAGGACGAAGAAGAAATTAAAAATACAAGGAAAGCTTGTGAAATAGCTGATAAAGCGTTAGAAGAATTGGTTCCACATATAAAAGCTGGAGTTACTGAAATAGAATTAGCTACAAAACTAGAATATTTTATGAAAATGAATGGAGCTCAAAATATAGGATTTGAAACTATATTGATATCAGGAGCAAAAACTTCATTACTTCATGGTAAACCAAGTGACAAGGTTATAGAAAAAGGTGACTTTGTACTTATAGATTATGGAGCTATGTACAATGGATATATTTCTGATACAACTAGAACTTTTATAGTGGGAGAAGCATCTGAAAAACAATTAGAGATTTATAATTTAGTTAGAGAAGCACAAGATGTTGGAGTTGAAAACATGAAGGCTGGTGTACATGCTACAATTCCAGATGCAGAAATAAGAAAAGTTGTTAAGAAATATGAAGATTACTATTATCAAGGGATAGGACATGGGGTTGGAAGAGATGTTCATGAAGAGCCTTTTATTGGTAATTATGGTGATAAAATAATAGAAGAAGGATGTATAATAACAATGGAACCAGGTATTTACTTCCCAGGATGGGGAGGAGTTAGAATAGAAGATACTGTTTTAATTACAAAAAATGGACCAGAAAGGTTAACTAAATTCCCTAAAGATTTGATGATTTTAGACAAATAATTTGATTTTTATATAATTTTTTACACAAAATAATATTGTAATCTCACCATTAAGCCCTCTCTACATATCTTAGTAAAGAGGGCTTAATTTTATTATGTGAGGTGATAATATCTATGAATAAAAAACATAAGTTTATGAAAAACATAAAAAAAGCCTGGTATAAAATTAAATTAATAGATAGATGTCTTATAATTGTCATGGCAATACTCATGTTTGAATCTATATACAATTTGTTTGTAAATGAAGTTAATTCACAAGATACTAGCACTATTGATGTAGTAGTAAGAACTACTTCAGCAGCGATATTTGGATACTTTTTAAGTGCTAATTTTATAAGTAGAGCTTCAAGAAAAGTTACAAATACGGATGCATATTCAAATATTTTTATAGATGATAATTCTTCTAATAAAGGTCAATTACCAAGTCAAAATAATATAATGAATGTGAAAAATACTATTGGATTTGAATTAGAAAGTGACAATTATCAAAATAATGATAAAAAAGTGACTGTTAATAATGGTGAAGAGATTGAAGAAGGAGAAACTAGTGAATTACAAATTGTTATAGCTACTGTGATTTGTGTAGTAGCATTAATAGTACTTTTTATTGTGAGAAATTTTACAACACCAGCAACCGCATCTCTAGGAACTATTTCCCAGATGAGAGATTTTGTATCTGGATGTGTGGGTTTTTTGTTAGGTTGTCCAAGTAAACCTAATTAAAAATATGAGTATTAAAATAGATAAAATTAATATTAAAGGTATCAGTATAATAATATTTAAGTTATGAGTGTATATCATTGTAATTCTTTTAAGATAATATATTTTATTGTTATACTGATACTCAAAAATACTTATAATATTTATCAAAATATGTATAATGCTGTATTTACATAATATGTAGAAATATTAATTTATATGAATAGAAGCCATATATTCAATAAAAAGTTTCATACTATGAGATATATATTGATGTTTTCTCCAAAGAACACCAATATTAGCAGTAATTGCACGTTCTAAAGGAATTGAACAGAGATTTTCGGTATTTTGAAATATTTCTTTATATAGTATCGTTGAAGCTAAATCATTTTCTAATAAATAACGAATAGTAGAAAGCTGATTTGAGTGTAAAATTATATTTGGTTTAACCTTCTCAAGTCTTTTTGTAATAATTTTGTAGTGATAAGAACCTTCAGATAGTATGACAAAAGGAATATTTTTCAACATATAGTTTGAAATAATGGACTGTTTTGCTAATTCATTTTTAGGATTTGTAACTAAATATAATTCTGTTTTATAGATTGTTTTTGAATCTATATCATCATAAATATCACTATCAATTATACCAATGCAAAAATCAAGTGTAGATTCTTCAATCATTTTGGCACCAACGAAGGTTGGAACTTCAAAAATTTTAAGCTCAATATCTGGATAAATTACATTAAATCTAGGTAGTATCTTTGAAAGTAAAAAAGTACCTAAAACTGTAGGAATTCCTATTTTAAGAGATGCTTTTCTTTTTTTTCCTAAATCTAGTGCATCACTTTGAAAATCTTCAAATTGTCTCGTGAAATTTTTTGCCTTATCTAAGAAGAGCTTCCCCTCAGGAGTTAAATCTATTTTATTACCTATTCTAAAAAAAAGTTCAAAACCGAGTTCTTTTTCCAATTCTTTAATAGCTAAGGTTATAGATGGTTGAGAAATATGAATACTTTCTGCTGCTTTAGTCATGTTTTTATATTTACAAACAGTCTGGAAATAATATAGATAATTTATGTTCATTGGTTAATAGTTCCTTTCATTTATGTAATTAGTGACAAGTATATAATTAACAACAATATAAGTTTTGTATATTATTGTAAAAAAATAGAATAGTTTTAAACTATCATATCATAAGTTTTTGATATTTTCAATCTATTAAGAATAGTGCTATTATTAAATTAACAAAAGATAACAGCTGACATAATTTAAGTAACAACTATTTGAAACGTAGTTATATCAATGAATATTAAAAATTTAACTATCTAAAAATAATTAGTATTTATGTAATTTAATTGTCAACTAAATTGTAACATAAAAAACTAACATTAGAGATATGAAATTTTTTTAATCAGAAATGTTAATTTAATAACAAAATATAATTTTGCAAAGTTTGTAAAGAGGGGAGAGATATATTTTTTAATAATTATCGTTAATTTAATAACAAAAAATGAAAGGGAGTGGTTTGGTGAAGTTTGAGTTAATGGATTTTTTAATGAACCCTTTTGTCCTTATGTTTGCTGCTGTAATTACAGGAATATTATTTGGAAAAATTAAATTTGGGAAGTTTAATTTTGGAGTGTCAGGAGCATTATTTACAGGATTATTTATTGGATGGTTTGTGTATAGCTTAGGAAATTCAGTAATAGCAAAAGGAGAGACAACAGCAGGGTATAAGGCAGCAACTATCATGATGGGTAATGGAATTATTTCTTCTGATTTCTTTGATTTTTTTCTAATTATATTTGTTGCAGCAGTTGGTTTATTAGCTGCTAAGGATATGAAAGCCGTACTTAAGAAGTATGGGGCTAGATTTGTAGTTTTAGGAGTTCTTATAACTTTTATAGGAGGCTCTATGACTTATGCAATGACTTTGTTATCAAGTAATAAAGGAAGTAGTGCGTATGAGGTTTCTGGTGTTTATACAGGAGCATTAACAAGTTCACCTGGTCTAGCTGCTGCTTTAGAAACAGCTGGTAAACATGCAGAAGATGTATCAAAAGAGTTTGAGAAAGCATCAATAGAAGATAAAAAAGAAATATTAAAAGTAGTTGACCCAGAGGGAAAATTGGATGTAGCTACAACTACATCACTAACTCAAGAGCAAATAGATAAGTATATCGCATATGCTGAAGCAGGTGTTGGTATAGGGCATGCAGTTGCATATCCTTTTGGAGTATTAATAGTAATTTTAGGAGTAAATTTCCTTCCTAAAATATTTAGAATGGACCTCAGAGAAGAAAGAAGAAAATATGAAAAAGAAATGAAAGAAGCTAGAGATAGTGTTGGTGGTAAAACGATACCAGAAGTTCCATTTAATATAATAACATTTTTCTTAACATGTCTTGCTGGATATTTGGTTGGAGGAATACACGTGTTCATGGGGCCATTAGGATACTTTACATTAGGGGCAACTGGTGGTTCTCTAATTGTATCTCTAGTACTTGGATATGTGGGTAAGATAGGTGTAGTAAATTTCAGAATGGAAGAAAAAGTATTAAATATTCTAAAACAAATAGGGCTAGTATTTTTCTTAGCAATAGTTGGATTAAGATATGGTGGTAAAGTAGTTGATTCAATTATGACATCTGGTATGCATCTAGCTTTAGTAGCCATAGTAGTAGGAATTACAGCTATGATGATTGGATTTTTAGTTGGTAAGTATGTATTCAAACTAAATTGGATTTTACTATCAGGAGCTGTCTGTGGTGGTATGACATCAACACCAGGGCTTGGAGCTGCTGTTGATGCTCTTGATAGCGATGACCCAGCAGCAGGATATGGTGCTACATATCCATTTGCACTGTTAACTAAAGTTATATTGGTTATAGTTTTACACAAACTTCCAATGTAAATAAGACTTTATATGGGGGGATATTTATGAATAATGAAGGAGTATTTGAAGAATTAAGCGAAAGATTAAGAAATAAAAAATTATGTGATTTAATTATGAATGCAGATGAGGCTGCCAAAATTATAAATGATGGGATGGTTGTTGGACTTAGTGGATTTACACCTTCAGGTTACCCAAAAGCAGTACCATTAGCGGTTTCAGAAAGGGCTAAAAGTGGAGAGAAGATAAAATTGACTGTGTATTCAGGAGCATCTTTAGGTCCAGAAGTGGACGGAGCATGGGCAGAAGTAGGTATAATTGAAAGAAGACTTCCTTATCAGACTAATTCAATACTTAGAAACAGTATTAATAAAGGTGATGTCAATTATATAGATATGCATCTAAGTCATTCTACTCAATTTTTAAATTATGGGACTATACCTAAAATAGATGTAGCTATAGTAGAAGCACTTGCAATAACTAAAAATGGGGATATTATACCTACTAGTGGTATAGGAAATTCGCCATCCTTTATAAAAAGTGCAGATAAAGTGATAGTTGAAATAAATCTTGCAAAACCAATGGAAATGGAAGGAATGGCAGATATATATATCACAGAAAATCCTCCAAACAGGAAACCTATAGCAATAAATCATCCTAAAGATAGAATTGGAACAACATATATACCTTGTGGATTAGATAAGATTGCAGGTATAGTAATCACTAATATGCAGGATAAGACACGTCCATTGGGTATTGTAGATGAAGCTTCAAAAAAGATATCAAATAATATTATTGCTTTTCTGAAAGAAGAAGTAAAATCAGGTAGATTGTCAAAAAATTTACTTCCTCTTCAATCTGGTGTAGGAAGTGTAGCAAATGCAGTTTTATATGGACTATGTGAATCTGAGTTTGAAAATTTAACTTGTTATACAGAGGTTGTGCAGGATTCAATGTTGGATTTAATAAGAATGGGTAAAGTCACAATGGCATCAACTACATCCGTAAGTCCATCACCTGAAGGATTAATAAAATTTGAGAATGATATAGATTTCTTTAAAGATAAGATTATATTGAGACCTCAAGAAATTAGTAATAATCCAGAAATAGCTAGGAGAATTGGTGTAATTGCAATGAATACTGCAATTGAGGTTGATATTTACGGAAATGTAAACTCAACTCATATCATGGGGTCGAAGATGATGAATGGAATCGGTGGTTCTGGTGATTTTGCTAGAAATGGAGCAATAACTATATTTAGTACTGAATCAATTGCAAAAAACGGTGATATATCGTCAATAGTACCTATGGTATCTCATGTAGACCACACTGAACATGATGTAATGGTAATTGTAACAGAGCAAGGGTATGCTGATTTAAGAGGTCTTGCACCTAGAGAAAGAGCTGTTAAGATAATAGAAAATTGTGCTCATCCAGATTATAAAGAGCAACTTATGGATTACCTAAATAGAGCATGTCAAAATGGAGCAAAACAAACTCCTCATATATTAGATGAAGCTTTATCATGGCATAGTAAATTTATGAGTACAGGTACAATGAAGAAGTCAGAAACTTTTAAAAGTGCATTATAAAAATATTTAATAAATTGGAGGAATATTAAAAATGGAAAAAGCAGTAGAAAACTTTGAAGATTTAAGCAAAGAATATATTAATGGATACATTGAGAGAGCTAGAAAAGCTCAGAGAGAGTTTGAATGCTATACTCAAGAACAAGTGGATAAAATAGTGAAGATAGTTGGAAAGGTAGTATACTATAACGCTGAATATTTAGCTAAACTTGCAGTAGAAGAAACTGGAATGGGTGTATATGAAGATAAAGTAGCTAAAAATAAAAGCAAAGCGAAAGTTATATACAATAATTTAAAAGATAAGAAATCAGTTGGTATAATTGACATAGATAGAGAAACAGGAATAACAAAGGTTGCTAAACCAATTGGTGTTGTAGCAGCAATAACTCCTTGTACAAATCCAATAGTTACACCTATGAGTAATGCTATGTTTGCATTAAAGGGAAGAAATGCAATTATTATAACACCACATCATAAAGCAATTGGATGTAGTACTAAGACTGTTGATATGATTAATGAAGAATTAGAAAAAATCGGAGCACCAGAAAATCTAATACAAATACTTGACCAACAATCAAGAGAAAATACGAGAAATTTAATTTCATCAGCAGATGTAGTAATTGCTACTGGTGGAATGGGAATGGTAAGAGCTGCATATTCAAGTGGAAAGCCAGCTCTTGGTGTAGGAGCAGGAAATGTCCAATGTATCATAGACAGAGATGTAGATATTAAAGAAGCAGTACCTAAAATCATAGCTGGAAGAATATTTGATAATGGTATAATTTGCTCAGGTGAGCAATCAGTGATAGTAGCAGAAGAAATGTTTGATAAAGTAATGGATGAATTTGAAAGTAACAAAGGCTTTATAGTTAGAGATAAGGCACAAAAAGAAGCTTTTAGAAATGCCATGTTTGTCAATAAATCTATGAATAAAGATGCAGTAGGGCAATCAGTTCATGCAATTGCAAACATTGCAGGTGTTGAAATACCAAAAGATACAAAAATAATAGTGATAGAAGCAGATGGGCCAGGTGAAGAAGACATACTTGCAAAAGAAAAAATGTGTCCAGTTATATCTGCATATAAATATAAAGACTTTGAAGAAGGTGTAGCTATTGCAAAAGCAAATCTAAATGTAGAAGGAAAAGGACATAGTGTATCTATACATTCAAATACAATTAAGAATATAGAATATGCAGGAGAAAATATAGAAGTATCAAGATTTGTAATCAATCAATGTTGTGCTACAAGTGCTGGAGGAAGCTTCTTTAATGGTCTTGCACCTACAAACACTTTAGGTTGTGGTTCTTGGGGAAATAATAGTATTTCTGAAAATCTTGATTACAAACATTTAATTAATATTTCTAGAATTGCTTATTATATGCCAGAAAATGAAGTACCTACAGATGAAGAGCTTTGGGGATAAAATTCAAGTATAAAAAAGTATTCATTCTAAATTAAAATAGAAATATATTTTAATCTAAAATGAATCTAAACTAAAAATGAATTTAATTTAAAAAATTGAGAGATGAACAAAAGAAGGAAGTATTATAAATTAACATAAATAAAAATTATTATAAAAAAGAAGGAGTGGTTTTATTATGGCATTAATGACAGGAGCTCAATATATTGAAAGTTTGAGAAAATTAAATACTAAAGTTTATATGTTTGGTGAAGAGGTTAAAAATTGGGTTGACCATCCAATGATTAGACCATCTATAAATTGTGTAGCAGCTACTTATGATTTGGCACATGACCCAGAATATGCAGATTTAATGACAGTTACTTCAAATATTACAGGAGAAAAAATAAATAGATTTGGTCATCTTCATCAAAGTACTGATGATTTGATAAAAAAAGTTAAAATGCAAAGACTATGTGGTCAAAAAACAGCTTCTTGTTTCCAAAGATGTGTAGGTATGGATGCTTTTAATGCGGTATATTCAACAACATTTGAGTGTGATAAAGCACATGGAACTAATTATCATGATAATTTTGTAAAATACTTAACTTATATACAAGAAAACGATTTAGTAGTTGATGGAGCTATGACTGACCCTAAAGGAGATAGAGCATTATCACCTAGTGCTCAACCTGACCCAGATATGTTTCTTCATATAGTTGAAAGAAGAGAAGATGGAATAGTGGTAAGAGGAGCAAAAGCACATCAAACTGGCTCAATAAATTCACATGAACATCTTATAATGCCTACTATAAGTATGACTGAAGCAGATAAAGACTATGCTGTATCATTTGCAGTTCCTTCAGATGCTGAAGGTGTGTTTATGATTTATGGAAGACAATCTTGTGACACTAGAAAATTAGAAGAGGGAGCAGATGTTGATTTAGGGAATAAGGAGTTTGGAGGCCAAGAAGCTCTAGTAGTATTTGATAATGTATTCGTTCCAAATGATAGAATTTTCTTATGTGGAGAGTGGGATTTCTCTGGTATGTTGGTAGAAAGATTTGCTGGTTATCATAGACAAAGTTATGGTGGATGTAAAGTTGGAGTAGGTGATGTAATAATAGGAGCAGCAGCTTTAGCAGCTGATTACAATGGAGCAAATAAAGCTTCTCATATAAAAGATAAATTAATAGAAATGACTCACCTTAATGAAAGCTTATATTGTTGTGGTATAGCATGTTCATCAGAAGGACATAAGACAGAGGCTGGAAACTATCAAATAGATTTACTTCTTGCAAATGTATGTAAACAAAATGTAACTAGATTCCCTTATGAAATAGTAAGACTTGCAGAAGATATAGCTGGTGGGCTTATGGTTACTATGCCTTCAGAAAAAGACTTTAAATCAGATGTTAAAGTTGGAACAAGTGGAATGACAATAGGTGAAGTATGTAATAAATATTTTAAAGCTTCTTCAGTAGCTTCAACAGAAGAAAGAATGAGAATATTAAGATTCTTAGAAAATATATGTCTTGGTTCAGCTGCTGTTGGTTATAGAACTGAGTCAATGCATGGAGCAGGTTCACCACAAGCACAAAGAATAATGATTTCAAGACAAGGAAATATAAATCAGAAGAAAGAATTAGCTAAGACAATTGCAGGAATAAAAAAAGAGAAAGCTCTAAATTTATAAAAAGTTGATATATAAATGGGAAGATATATCGACTTATACTAATTAATGAAAAAATATATCGTATAAGAATAATTATGAAGTAGTAGTTTGAGTTATAAAAAGAGATTTTTAGAAGGAGAATTTACACATGACCTGTGGAGTTAGATTTTGTGGGGGCTGTAACCCTAGATACGAAAGAGGGAAGGCTCTTGCAATAATCAAAGAGCACTTCAATGGTAGAGTAGATTTTAGTGTAGCAGAAGAAGATGTAGAATATGATTTATTACTTATAATTGGAGGATGCACAACTTTATGTGCATCCTACCAACAATATAAAGTTAAAAAATCATATATTAAAATTTGGGATTTTAGTCATATAGAAAGAGCTATAAATATAATAGAATCAGCAATTTGTGAAGCTTAAATAAGAGTTAGATGGGGTGATTTCATTGAATTGGCGAGAATTGTATCAAAGTAAGTTATGTACTGCTATAGACGCTGTAAAGCATATTAAAGATGGGGATACAGTAGTATTTGCACATTGTGTAGGTGAGCCTCCTGTACTAGTAGAGGCTATGATTGAAAATGCAAAACAGTATAAAAACGTTGAGATTAAGCATATGGTAAGTCTAGGGAGTGGTGGATATACTGGCGAGGGAATGGAAACTCACTTTAGAGTAAATCCAATGTTTGTAAGTGGAAATGTAAGAAAGGCAATCGAAAATGGAGATGGAGATTTTACTCCTGCATTCTTTCATGAAGTACCAAAATTAATTAGAGAAAAAAGATTAAAATGTGATGTTGTTTTAGCACAGGTGACTCCACCAGATGAACATGGGTATTGTAGTCTAGGGACATCAGTTGACTATACCTACGAAGCTATTAAAACTGCTAAAACAGTAATTGTTCAAGTAAATGACCAATTTCCTAGAACTTATGGTGAAGTAGTTCATATATCAGAGTTTGATTATATAGTTGAAAAGTCACAACCTTTATATGAACTGCAACCTGCTAAGATAGGAGAAGTAGAAGAAGCAATAGGTAAAAATTGTGCTTCTCTAATTGAAGATGGTTCTACTTTGCAACTTGGAATTGGTGGAATTCCAGATGCAGTTATGCTATTTTTAACAGATAAAAAAGATTTAGGAATTCATTCAGAAATGATTTCAGATGGAACATTAGCTCTCTATGAAAAAGGTGTTATAAATGGTAAATATAAAAATTTTGATAAAGAAAAAATGACAGTTACATTTTTAATGGGAACTAAAAAATTATATGATTTTGCTAATAATAACCCAGTAGTTGAAGTAAAGCCTGTAGACTATGTAAATCATCCAGCAGTTATAATGAAACAACATAAAATGGTTTCTATAAATTCTGCTATACAAGTTGATTTGATGGGACAGGTAGTTGCAGAGGCAATGGGTCTTAGACAATTTAGTGGAGTTGGAGGTCAAGTTGACTTCATACGTGGAGTATCTATGGGAGAAGATGGAAAGGCAATTATAGCCATGCCTTCAATAACGACAAAAAAAGATGGTACAGTAATTTCAAAAATTGTTTCAATTGTTGATGAAGGTGCTCCTATAACAACATCTAGAAATGATATTGACTATGTCGTAACAGAGTATGGTATAGCAGAACTAAAAGGGAGATCTCTTAGAGAAAGGGCAAGAAATTTAATCAATATTGCTCATCCAAGTGTAAGAGAAAATCTAGCATTAGAGTTTGAAAAAAGATTTAAGGAGAAATATTAATAATAGAGGGGTGTTAAGAATGGAAGCACTTAGAGTAGTTCCAAAAATATTTTATTTTGATACATTTAAAGAATTCAACGAAGAATTTAAAATAGGAAAAAATGATTTAGTAATTACAAATGAATTTATATATGAACCATATATGAAACCTCTTGGAATAGATACCAATCTAATTTTCCAAGAAAAATTTGGAACAGGTGAACCATCTGATGAAATGATAGATTCTATGACAAAAGAAATGAAGAAATACAATTTCGATAGAATTATCGCCTTTGGAGGAGGTACAATAGTTGATATATGCAAGATATTAGCACTTGATGTTCCAGAGAAGTCTATTGATTTATTTGAAGGAGAAGTAGCACCTAAAAAAGTAAAAGAATTGGTGGTAGTTCCTACAACATGTGGTACAGGAAGTGAAGTAACAAATGTAGCCATTGCAGAGTTAAAATCTAAGCATACTAAAAAGGGTCTTGCAGTAGAAGAAACTTATGCAGATTATGCAGTATTAATTCCAGAATCAGTAAAAGGATTGCCTTATAAATTTTTTGTAACAAGCTCAGTGGACGCTCTTATACATGCTATTGAGTCTTATCTATCTCCAAAGGCAAGTCCATTTACAGAAATATATTCTTTACAGGCTATAAAAATGATTATGGATGGATATAAAAAGATTGTGGCTAAAGGAGAAGAAGAGAGATTCAATCATCTTAAGGACTTTGTACTTGCATCAAACTATGCAGGAATTGCTTTTGGAAATGCTGGTTGTGCAGCAGTGCATGCTTTATCTTATTCGATAGGTGCAGCTTTCCATGTTGCACATGGTGAAGCAAATTATCAGTTCTTTACTGAAGTATTTAAGATGTACTCTAGAAAAAATCCTAATGGAAAGATTACACAATGTACAAAAATTTTAGCAGATGCTCTTGAATGTGACCCTAATTGTGATGTTTATGGAGAATTAGAGAAATTCTTAAACAAATTAATAGCTAAGAAATCTTTAAGAGAATATGGAATGGTGGAAAGTCAGATAGATGAATTTACTGATAGCACAATAGCAAATCAACAGAGATTACTTGCCAATAATTATGTAGAACTTAGTAGAGAAGAAATAAGAGAGATATTTGCAAATCTTTATTGATACAATTTTTTATTTATATTAAGTATAGATGATATAAATAATGATAATTATATAAATATAAAAAGTAAGAGGACTTAAATTTACTTAAAATTAAGTTCTCTTATTTTTGTATAGCATTAAATGTAAGTACATTTTTAGTTAGAAAATGTACTTACATTTAAGTCTATTACCTTATTTGAAATAATTTGTAGAATTTCAAATTCCTTGACAGTAATAAGTAAGTAATTGTATAATCAAACTGAAATATAATAATAATATTAGTAAAAATGAAAGGATATAAATCATGTATAAACCAGAGAATTTTTCTAAAAAATCTGTATTAATAAATTCGTTTTTAAGTAAATTTTTAAAGATAGTTGGATGGGGTTTAGTAGGTTTATTCACACTATCAGCTTTAGTATTGTCAACTATTTCAATTATAATTGGGTGGGCAGTTATACTTCCTATTCAAGTATGTGCTTTATTTTTAATAATAGGTGGAGTTTGCATTTTTAAAGGTAAAAGATTAGGAGACCAAATTTCTCGTTACAAAAAATACTGTACAATCATAAGTAATAAAAATATTATTCCAGTAGAACTTATTGCAGAAAGCACATCTAAATCATTAAAATTTATAATAAAAGATGTGCAAAAGATGATAGATAAAAATTACTTTATAAATACTTATATTGATAAAAGAAACAATCAAATTGTCTTGACAAATGAAGATGGAATTCCACCAGTGTATGAAGATGTAGTGTGTGAAGTTGAAGAAGATGAAGTTGAGAATAGTAATGAAGTTGATATGATTATTAAAAAGGGAATGGACTATTTGAGACAAATAAAAGAAGCTAATGAAAATATTAAATCAGAATCAATGTGCAGCAAAATTGTACAAGTAGAAGATGTTACGAGTAAAATATTTGATGTTGTAAAACATGACCCATCAAAACTTACTCAGATACAAAAATTTATGGATTATTATATTCCAACTACTTTGAAGCTTTTAAATTCATATCATACATTGGAAGAACAAGGCATAGACAGAGAAAATATAACAACAACTATGGAGAGTATTGAAAGTACAATGAGTACAATTGTAGTGGCTTTTGAGAACCAACTGGATTCTCTATTTGAGGATGAAGCTATTGACATATCTACAGATATTACTGTCTTAGAAAATATGTTAGTTCAAGAGGGATTAACAGGTGGAAAGTTTTAACTGTAATATAAAAAATATTCTGTTATTTTTGAACAGTTAATTAGTTATAAAGGATAAAAATGTGCAAGATATAAGTATATAATTAGTACTTTATGAAGGAAGAGGAGAGAAGTATAGAATGAATAATTTAGATGATATACCAGTTATGCCAACACTGACACTTGACCCATTTGGTGAAGAAACAAAAACAAATGATATAAATAATTCTGACCTATTAATGAAAAAGAATGAAAAAGACCCAGAAGAAGAAAAACTATCAGAAGCTGAACGTAAAATGGTAAAAGAGTTTGCAGAAAAAATAGATATTACAAATACAAATATGATTTTGCAATATGGAGCTGGGGCTCAAAAAAAGGTAGCAGGATTTTCGGAAACCGCTTTAAAGAGTGTTAAAACTAGAGATTTAGGCGAAGTTGGTGATATGCTTACAAATCTAGTTACTGATTTAAAATCATTTTCAGCTGATGAAAAAGAACAAGGTGGTTTTTTAGGGATTTTTAAAAAGGCAAATAATAAAATTTCAAATTTAAAAACTAAGTATGATAGTGCAGAAGTAAATGTAGACAAAGTAAGTAAAGAACTTCAAAAGCATCAAGTTAAAATATTGAAAGACATAGCAATGCTTGATAAAATGTATGAATTAAACTTAGCTTATTCAAAAGAGCTTACAATGTATATTATAGCAGGGAAACAAAGGCTAAAAGATATGAAAGAACTTGAGATGCCAAAATTAAGAGAAAAAGCAAGTCTGTCTGGTTCAACAGAAGATGCTCAATCTGTAAATGATATGGTTTCACTTTGTGACAGATTTGAAAAGAAGATTCATGACTTAGAATTAACTAGAATGGTGTCACTTCAAATGGCTCCACAGATAAGATTGGTTCAAAATAGCAATAATCTAATGGCAGAAAAAATTCAATCTACTATAGTAAATACTATTCCATTATGGAAAAATCAAATAGTACTTGCTCTTGGAATATCTCATTTGAATCAAGCTATGAAAGCACAACGTGAAGTTAGTAACATGACAAATGAACTTCTACTAAAGAATGCAGAAACATTGAAAATGGGAACAATAGAAACAGCTAAAGAATCAGAAAGAGGCATTGTAGATATAGATACAATTAAGAAAACTAATCAATCTTTAATATCAACTATTGATGAAGTAGTTAAGATACAAAATGATGGTAGAATAAAGAGACAAGAAGCAGAAGTTGAATTATCAAAAATAGAAAGTGAACTAAAAAGTAAGCTTCTTGAATTTACAGTTAAATAATAACTTATAAATAATAACTTATATTAAAATAAAAAGTGTAGTTGATTGTTTTACAATTAACTACACTTTTATTTATATTATAAGTTTCTGTTATCTTTTAGCATAACATCATGAGCTCCACCTTCAACTATACTAGTAGAAGATACAAGTGTTAGCTTAGCATTTTTTTGAAGTTCAGGAATACTAAGAGCACCACAGTTGCACATAGTAGAACGAACTTTACTTAGAGAAAGTGTCACATTGTCTTTTAAAGAACCAGCATAAGGAACATAAGAGTCAACACCTTCTTCAAAAGAAAGTTTCTTATCTCCACCAAGGTCATATCTTTGCCAGTTTCTAGCACGTGCAGAACCTTCTCCCCAATATTCTTTCATGTAACTACCATTTATATTAACCTTATTAGTTGGACTCTCATCAAAACGAGAGAAATATCTACCAAGCATTATAAAATCAGCACCCATAGCTAAAGCTAAAGTTATATGATGGTCATAAACAATACCACCATCAGAACAAATTGGAATGTAAATACCTGTTTTTTCAAAGTATTCATCTCTAGCTTGAGCAACTTCAATTATAGAAGTAGCTTGTCCGCGTCCTATACCTTTTTGCTCACGAGTGATACATATAGAACCACCACCAATACCAACTTTAACAAAGTCAGCACCAGCTTCAGCAAGGTAAAGGAATCCTTCACGGTCAACTACATTCCCAGCTCCAACCTTAACTGTATCACCGTATTTTTCACGAATAAAATCAAGAGTTATCTTTTGCCACTCAGAAAAACCTTCTGAAGAGTCTATACATAAAACATCAGCACCAGCTTCAACTAAAGCAGGAACACGCTCAGCAAAGTCTCTAGTATTGATACCAGCTCCAACTACATATCTTTTAGAAGAATCTAAAAGTTCAAGTGGATTTTCTTTATGAGAAGAGTAATCTTTACGGAACACCATATATACAAGATTACCATTATCATCAAGTACAGGAAGAGAATTAAGCTTATGGTCCCATATAATATTGTTTGCTTCTTTTAAAGTAACATCTTTGTTAGCATAAACTATGGATGACATAGGAGTCATAAATTCACTAACTTTAGTATCTAAATCCATACGACTTATACGATAATCACGACTCGCAACAATACCTAATAATTTACCAGTTGAAGTACCATCTTCAGTAACAGCAACCGTAGAATGTCCAGTTTTTTCTTTTAGTTCAAGTATGTCTTTTAATGTATTGTCAGGTTTAATATTTGAATCACTCACAACAAATCCAGCCTTATGAGATTTAACACGTGCTACCATAGCAGCTTCACTTTCAATAGTTTGAGAACCATATATAAATGAGATACCGCCTTCTTTAGCAAGCGCAATAGCCATCTTGTCATCAGAAACAGATTGCATAATAGCAGAAGTTAAAGGTATATTCATATGAATATCTGCTTCCTCGCCCTTTTTAAATTTAGTAACAGGTGTTTTTAAACTTACATTAGCAGGTATACAATCAATAGAAGAGAAACCTGGTACAAGTAGGTACTCACTGAAAGTATGCGATGGTGTATCAAAATAAAACGCCATTTTTTAATCACTCCTTAATATTTTTATACTTTATTATAATTGATAGTATTAATTATAACTTATTCTTTAATTTTATTAAAGTATTTTGTCAGATATTGAGATTTTTGAAAAATTTAAACTATTTTAACTGAATTTGTTTAATATATGTTGCTTTACACAATCAAACTGTATATTAAATAAGGTTTTATTTAATGTAGTAGCTAATTTGAAGTTAATTCTTAGTATATAATCTCTTGCATTATGTTTATATACTCCTGTTACTAATATTGGGTATAGAGCATTTTTTATTGAAAGTATAAATTAATTAAATCTATATTAGTATGTCCAAAAGTATCCCTAAAAAATTTATTTCGTAAAATTCTTAATCACTTTTGTATAAGGTTTTATGATATTCATCAAATACACAAGTACTTTATAAATATAGTATTATTTATAAAGATTGATATTCTAAAATACTACATAAATAAAATTAAACAAAAACTAAAATGAAAAATGTCATTATCGTAAGTGACATAGAAACGATTTCTTAAAGTTGTTACTATAAAATATAAACTCTATAATAAAAGTATAACAAAAGGGAATCATATCGATATAGAATATAATTCAAATGGAGGTAAAATTATGAGCAGTTCTAATCAATCGACAATAAAGACATCTATACAGCGAGTAGGTAAATTTTTAAGTGGTATGGTAATGCCAAATATAGGAGCTTTTATAGCATGGGGTCTTATAACAGCATTATTTATACCAACAGGATGGATGCCAAATGAAAAATTAAGCACTATAGGCGATCCAATGATAAAATATCTTTTACCACTGTTGATAGCATATACTGGTGGTAAAGCTATAGCAGGACAAAGAGGGGGAGTAATAGGTGCAGCAGCAGCTATGGGAGTAATCGTTGGAGCTGATATACCAATGTTTATTGGTGCAATGATAATGGGCCCATTTGCAGGATGGGTAATCAAGAAGTTTGATAAACTTGTAGATGGAAAAATACCAACAGGATTTGAAATGTTAGTAAATAACTTTTCAATAGGTATAATAGGTATGCTTCTTGCAATATTAGGTTTTTATGCAATTGGACCAGCTATAGTAGCAGGTACAGCTCTTATAGAATCAGGAGTGCAATTTATAGTTAGTAAAAGTTTATTACCTTTAGTCTCAGTATTTATAGAACCTGGAAAGGTACTGTTCTTAAACAATGCAATAAACCATGGTATATTAGGTCCTATAGGTATAGCTGAAGCAAAAGAAGCAGGTAAATCTATAATGTTCTTATTAGAAAGTAACCCTGGACCAGGATTAGGTGTTCTATTAGCATATTGGATGTTTAGTAGAGGAAGTGTAAAACAATCAGCACCAGGAGCAGTAATAATACATTTCCTTGGTGGTATCCATGAAATTTACTTCCCATATATATTAATGAATCCAGTTTTAATATTAGCTACAATGGCAGGTGGAGCAGCAGGAATATTAACTTTTTCAATATTAGGAGCTGGACTTGTAGCAGCACCATCACCAGGAAGTATATTTGCACTTATGGCACTAGCACCAAAAGGAGGATTACTTCCAGTATTAGCAGGGGTTGCAGTTGCGACAGCTGTATCATTCTTAGTGGCAGCACCATTTGTTAAGAGAGCTTCAGCAAATCAAAGTGAAGAAGATGGTACTTTAGAAGAAGCTAAAGCAAAGATGAGTGATATGAAATCTGCAAGCAAAAGTTCGGATAAAAAAGTTGAAGAAAAGCAACTTGAATTAAATGAAATTAAGAAGATTGTATTTGCATGTGATGCAGGAATGGGTTCTAGTGCAATGGGAGCTTCTAGATTTAAAAATAGAATAAAAAACTTAAATTTAGATATAGAAATTACAAACTCATCTGTTGATAATCTTCCAGATGATACACAAATAGTAGTAACTCACAATACATTAGTTGAAAGAGTTGCCAAAAATAATTCAAATGTTGAGATAGTCTCAATAAATAACTTTTTAAATGACCCAAATTTAGATATACTGTTTAAAAGATTAGAATCTAAATAAAAAATAAAAAGTACCACTGATTAGGAGTGGATAAATTTGAAAAAAAAGAAGATTACATCTAGACAAAAAAAGATAATACTCATGATAGTAGAAAATTCCAAAAAGAATATTCCAATAACCATTTCTGAGATTGCAGGAGAGTTAGAGCTAAGCTCAAGAACTGTACTTAGAGATATGTCAGGAATTGAAAAATGGTTTGATGAAAATGATTTTAATTTTGTAAAAAAACCAGGTGTAGGTTTGATTTTAGAAGAAAATATAGAAAATCAAAATTTTATCATTGAGTTGTTAGAAGAAGAAAAAATAGAAAAAGAATACAGTAAAGAAGAAAGAAATTTAATTATATTATCAAAGCTACTAGTTTCTAATGAGCCAGTAAAATCTTATTACTTTGCAAAAATATTAAAGGTATCTGAAGGGGTACTAAACAATGATTTTACATTAGCAAGTGAATGGTTAGAAAGATTTGATATTGAGCTTATTAGAAAACCAGGGCTTGGTGTGTATCTCAAAGGTCAGGAAAAAAACTTTAGAGAAGCATATGTAAACCTTATATATGACTCATTTAATGAAAAAGAAATACTGGACATGGTTAGAAATATAAGTGAGAATATACAAACTGATAAAGCAATAGAAATTTTAAGTGAAAATAGACTTTTAAATTTAATGGACAAGTGCATAATAAGAAAAGTTGAAAGTACATTAACAAAGAAGCTTTCTGAATTAGATGTAAATTTAGCTGATAGTGCATATATAGGTCTTGTAGTTCATATTTCACTAGCTTTACAGAGGATAAAAAATGGTGAGAATATAACCATGGAGAAAGATTTTCTAAAGGAATTATCTTTAACCGAAGAGTTTAAATTAGCGCAAGAAATCGTAAAAGGTATGGCAGTTGATTTTAGTATGGATATACCATTAGATGAAGTTGGATATATAACTATGCATATTAGAGGTGCAAAGCAAAGGTCATCTTCAAGTCATAAAGAGTTAAACTTAGATGATATAGAAGTGATGGACATTACAAATAAAATGATAGATTTAGCAGAAGATGAATTTAAGATAAGTCTTAAAAATGATGAAAGATTATTTAAAGACCTAGCAAACCATCTGGGACCTTCTATAAACAGATTGAATATGGGATTAGAAATAAGAAATCCTCTTTTAGATGAAATAAAAACTAAGTATTCATATGCTTATAATGGAGTTGAAAAAATTTCTAAAATCATAAAAGATAAGCTAAATATAAATTCAATACCTGAATCTGAAATAGGATATATTGCAATGCATTTTGCATCAGCCATAGAAAAAAATCTAATGATGTATACTAATCTGAATATTGTTGTAGCATGTCCAACTGGAATAGGTACTTCAAGGTTTTTATCGACTAAAATTGAAAATAAATTTCCCAATCTAAATATACTTGAAACTATTTCAGCTATAAACATAGATGAAGAATATTTAAAAGAAAAAGAAGTCGATTTAATTGTATCTACAGTGGAACTAAATACAAACTTAGATTATATATGTGTAGGTCCATTTATGAGTTCAGATGATGAGTTGATAATCAAAGAAAAAATAAAGTCTATAGCTCAAAACAAATTAATGGATTTAAAAGTAAAAGATGATACTAAAAATAAAAATAAAGTATATGAACAGATAACAGAAAGCATGAACATAGGAAGAGATATTCTTAAGTTTTTAGATGAAATTCAATTTAAAAAATTTAAAAGTAAAAACTTAGATGAACTTATTATGGATTCATCAAAAATATTTGTAGAATCTAGTGAAGATGTAATATCTATAAAAGAATCCTTAGAAGAAAGATTAAAAATATCAATTCCATATATAGAAGAATCAAGGATTTTATTATTACATTGTATGAGTGAAAGAATAGATATTATGAAGTTAGCAATAATAAGATTAGAAAATAACATAAAACTAAATTCCAAGGAAGAAATTGAAAATGTGGTTTTTATGTTACTTCCTAAAAATTCACCAAGTTATCAAAGACAAATAATGAGTGAAATAAGTGGCTCATTAATAGATAATTTTGTTTTTACTAATAAAATAAACAAATTTTCTATACAAGAGATAACGTTAGAAATAAAAGGTATAGTTTTTAATTTTTATACAAATAAATTAAGAACATTAATAGATAAATAAAATTTACATTAAAAAAGGAAGGTTGATATTATGAGTAAAGTATTAAATGAGAATAATATATTTTTAGGATTAGATAGTGTTTCAAAGGAAGAAGCTATAACTTTAGCAGGAAGAAAATTATTTGAAAATGGATATGTAAAAGAAGAATATATACCAGCAATGTTGGAGAGAGAAAAGGTAATGACTACATATATGGGAATGGGTGTTGCTATTCCACATGGTGTAAATGAAGCGAAAAAAGAAATATTATCTTCTGGAATAGTGATACTACAATTCCCTAATGGTATAGACTTTGATGGAGAAAAGGCATATTTATTAATAGGAATAGCTGGTGTTGGAGATGAGCATTTAGAGATACTATCTAATATAGCAATAGTTTTAGATGATGATTTAACAGAGAGACTAAAAAATTCAAATGACAAACAAGCTTTTATGGAAGCTTTTGCCAACTAATCTTAGGAGGAACTTAAAATGAAAAAGGCAATCCAATTTGGAGCAGGAAATATTGGGAGAGGATTTATTGGAGGTTTGTTAGTTAAGTCAGGTTATCATGTTGTATTTGCTGATGTTAATGAAGAAATATTAAATTCAATAAATAAAGATAAAAAATATACTATACACATAAGAGATGTAGAATGTGTAGATGAAGTAATTGACAATATAAGTGCAGTTTCATCTATAAAAGAAGAAATAATAGACGAGATTGTAGAAGCTGAAATAATAACCACAGCAGTTGGTCCTTTAGTTTTAACTAAAATAGCACCTACAATTGCTAGAGGTATAAAAACTAGAAAAGAAAAAGGATTAACAAATAATTTAAATATAATAGCTTGTGAAAATGCGATATATGCAAGTTCTTCTTTAAAAGAGGAAATACTTAAGTGTCTAAATAAAGAAGAAGCAGACTATTTAGAGAAATATATTGGTTTCCCTAACTGTTCAGTTGATAGAATAGTTCCTCCTGGTAAAAATGAGAATCCTCTTGATGTAACCGTTGAAAATTTTTATGAGTGGAATGTTGAAAAGCAAGGATTTAAAGGAGAAATACCTAATATAGTTGGAATGAATTTAGCTGATAACCTTATGGCTTATATAGAACGTAAGTTGTTTACACTAAATACAGGCCATGCTATAACTGCTTATATAGGGTACTTAAAAGGATACAAAACAATAGAAGAAAGTATAAATGATGAATATATTTGTAATATAGTGAAAAATGCAATGACAGAAAGTGGAGAAGGATTAATCAAAAAATATAATTTTGATTCAGAAGCACATTATAAATATATTGATAAGATTTTAAACAGATTTAAAAATCCATATCTTAATGATGATGTAGTCAGAGTTGGAAGAGAGCCGCTTAGAAAATTAAGCGATAAAGACAGATTGATTAAGCCTCTAATGACAGCAAAATCATATGGTTTAACAGTTGATAATTTAATTCTTGGAATAGGTGCAGCACTTCATTATAATAATAGTGAAGATGCTCAAAGTGTAGAATTGCAAGAACTAATAAAGTCTAATGGAGTAAAAAAAGCTATTTCTAAAATAGCTAATATAAGCAATGATGAAGTACTTCTAGATAATATAGAAAAAAGTTATATCTTTATGGAAAATCTATAAGTTTACTTAAAAAGGTTGGATTTTGTCAAGTAACTAATGAATGTTTTATTCTACACAGTTTGAATTATTTGTTGAATAATAGAGAATTATAATATATAATTAAAAAGAATAAATTAATATGTTTACCTGTATACTTTTGATAATATGGTTCAAATGTTTCTACTAAGCTACCAATAATAGCTTAACTACAGGAGTGAAGATGATATAGTTTATACTTATTTTAAATTATATATTAAGTTGGTTACTTTGAATTTTAAGCTCCTGTCTATGATATAGACAGGAGCTTTTTTAGTATTCTAAGATAAAATACAAGCAATGTAGATAGTAAAATTAAAGAGAATATAATTTTTTTTATTAAGATTAATATAATTTAGAAAGGTTTAGGTGGGAGTACAATGAAGGCTTTAGAGGAAAAGATATTAAGAGAAGGTAGTGTTTCAGGAAATGATATACTAAAAGTCGATAGTTTTTTAAATCATCAAATTGATGTAGCTTTTTTAAATGAAATAGGAAGAGAGTTTAAAGAAAGATTTAGTGGAGAAAAAGTGGATAAAATATTTACAATAGAGGCTTCGGGGATAGCTATAGCATCAATTGTTTCACAATACTTTGATAATGCGCCTGTAGTTTTTGCAAAAAAATCAGAATCTAAAAATTTAGATAAAGATGTGTATGAAACTAATGTATATTCATTTACTAAGGCAAAAGAATATGCAGTAAAAGTTTCTAAAAAGTACATAAACGAAGGTGAAAACATATTGATAGTAGATGATTTTTTAGCTAATGGAAGGGCAGCTCTTGGGCTTAAAGATTTAATTGAGCAAGCAAATGCAAACTTAGTTGGAGTAGGGATTGTTATTGAAAAAGGATTCCAAGCTGGAGGAGCACTTTTAAAGGCCAATGATGTAAGATTAGAATCTTTAGCAGTAGTTGAATCTATAGATAATGGAACTGTAAAATTTAGATAATTTATGATATTATATACTTGTGTTTAGCACATATTCTAATTATGGAGGATTTTTTAAATGAGATTTTTTATAGACACAGCTAATATTGAAGAAATAAAAGAAGCAAATGATTTAGGTGTAATATGTGGAGTGACTACAAATCCATCTCTAATAGCTAAAGAAGGTAGAGATTTTATAGAAGTAGTTAAAGAAATTAGTGAGATAGTAGATGGGCCGATAAGTGCAGAAGTAATAAGTTTAGAGCACAAGGGTATGATAGAAGAAGCAGAAAAATTATCTAAGATACATAAAAATATAGTTATAAAAATACCTATGACAGCAGAAGGTTTAAAGGCAGTAAAAGTATTATCTAGTAAAGGTATAAAAACTAATGTTACACTTATATTCTCTGCTGGACAAGCTCTTTTAGCTGCTAGAGCTGGAGCTACATATGTAAGTCCTTTTGTTGGAAGATTAGATGATATATCACAAAATGGTCTTGATTTAATTGAAGAAATTGTTGATATATTTAGTGTAAATAGTATTGAGGCTCAAATAATAGTTGCTAGTGTTAGAAATCCAATACATGTTTTACAAGCTGCTAGAATGGGAGCAGATATAGCAACAGTTCCTCTTAAAGTTATAAACCAAATGATTAAGCATCCTTTGACAGACAAAGGAATAGATAGCTTTATGAAGGATTGGGAAGGTGCTTCTTTAAAATTATAATTATAGAAATATGATTATAAGTATAAGAGAAGTTCTTATGGAAATTCTAAGCAATAAGGCTAGGCTATTTTGCCTAGTCTTATTTTGGTGTATAATATATTGAAATAAACTAAAATTTAAAGTAAGGAGGCGAAATATGGATAAAATATTAAGAGAGATACAAAGAGAAGACAAGAAAAATCCATACACTGACCAAGAACTTGCTGAAATATTAAATGTAGCTAGGTCTGAAGTAATAGCAGTTAGAAAAAAAAATAATATTTTAGATTCAAGAGAAAGAAGAAAACAAATCTTAATAAAAGATATATCTAAGATTGTAAATGAGAATCCACAAATGTCTGAAAGAAAAATAACTGAAATTTTAACCGAAAATGGCTATAATATATCAAGAAGTGCAGTATCAAAATTACTAAAAGAAGAAAATTTAAGCCAACCGAAAGCTGAAATAAAAGATAAAGAACTAGTATCCTCTGGAAAGCATGTAAAAGTTAGTAAGGTTGTAGAAGAGGATGGGTTTGAAGAATTAATAGGTATAAAAGGCAGTTTGAAAGAGAAAGTAAACCTAGCTAAATCAGCAATCATGTATCCTCCTAATGGTCTTCATACTATAATATATGGGGAAACAGGTGTAGGTAAGAGTGAGTTAGCCACATGTATGTACAAATATGCTGTGAAAAATAATATCAAAGAAGAAAATAGTCCATTCATAGTATTTAACTGTGCAGATTATGCAGAAAATCCTAACCTATTGATAGCTCAGCTGTTTGGAGTGGTAAAAGGTGCATACACAGGAGCAGATGCAAATAGAGAGGGTCTTGTAGAGCAAGCCAATAATGGAATTTTGTTTTTGGATGAAATTCATAGATTACCTGCTGCTGGTCAAGAGATATTATTTTCTTTAATAGATAGAGGTGAATTTAGGAGATTAGGAGAGAGTAGTTCTAATAGAAAGGCAAATGTTCTCATAATAAGTGCTACAACAGAAAATCCAGATTCTAATTTACTTCAAACATTTAGAAGACGTATACCAATGGTAATAAATTTACCTAATATGAGTGAAAGACCGAAATCTGAAAGATATGAAATAATAATAAAATTCTTTGAAAGAGAAGCAAAAAGAGTAAATAAAAACTTTATAATAACTAAAGAAGTGATGTGTGCACTTATGAATTATAAATGTACTGGGAATATAGGGCAGTTAAAGAGTGATATACAAGTAACTTGTGCTAGAGCTTTTAGTAAGGCAATATTTTCTAGTGACAAGGTAATTATAGATTTAGATAGCTTAAGAGATTATATAAAAAGTGGATATTATGATTGTAATTGTGAAGATGAAAAGTATTCTGAGTTTTCAGTTGAAGATATATATATAGATATTAGTGAGTTAGTAAGTGGAAAAAATAGAATTTTGTCTGATAATGAGATAAGTGAAATATACAATTATGCAGAAAAAGAATTGAAGGTTCTAGAAAGTAAGTGTTTTTCAGAAGAAGAATTAAAAAATGCATTTATAGAAAAATTAGATAATAAATTTAACGCTATTAAAAACAATAAAAACTTATCTGATAGAAGAAGTCGAATAGATTGGGGAGGACAGTTAAAAGAATACACACTAGAGATAATGGACAAAGTAATTGTATTTATTAAAGAGCAATTTAAACATGTAAATCAAGGGTTGTATTTAGCTTTAGCGATTCATATTGAGCATGCTATAGATAGAATAAAAGATGGAAAAACTATAATAAATCCAAGTTTGGATAAGATAAAAGCATCAATGCCAATGGAATATGAATTATCCAGATATGTAATGGGAATAGTGGAAGATTTAACACAAGTTACATTCCCAGAGGATGAACTTGGATATTTAGCGTATTATATAAATAAATTTTGTTACAATGAAGAAAGTATAAAAGATAAAGTAAAAGTAGTTATAGTTACACATGGTAAGGTTGGAATTGAAATGTCTAATGTTGTAAATCATATCCTTGGTATAGAATGTACATTGGGTATAGAAATAGCACTTACAGATTCACCAGCAGAAGGCATAGAACATGTATTAGAAGAACTTAAAAAGATAGAAGCACAAAAAGGAATTTTAGTTCTAATTGATATGGGTTCTTTAGTAATCCTTGGTGATGAGGTTGAAAAAAGACTTGGTATTAGATGCAAGACTGTAAATAGGGTGGATACATTATTAGCAATGGAAGCAGGAAAATTGGCTACAATTGAAGGAAAAAGTTTAGATGGTATAATAGCGGATTTAAAGAAAAATAAAAATTATGCTATGGTAAACACAAATAAATTTAGTTATAGAAAAAATGAATATGGAAAGAAAAATGTAATTATTACATTATGTTTAAGTGGGGTAGGCACAGCTTTAAACTTAAAGGAACATATAGAAAAGCAAATTGAGGAATATGATGCTTCAATTGAAGTAAAGCCAATTGCTTTTTTAAATAATAATTTAGAAGATGAATTAAATGACATTGAAGCTGAATATAATATTATTGCTATTTGTGGCACAATTGATATAGATTATAAAAATGTACCTTTTATTTCTTATAATGAGGTACTTGGAAAAAATGGAATTAACAAGGTATTAGAACATTTAAATAATAAACAACCATCTTTGAGTAGCGATAATCAATTGAATAATTTAATACATGAAGATTTGATTTTATATGATTTTGAAGGAATCTCAAAGGAGTATATAATCGATACTCTTGTATCAAAGCTTGAAGAAGGTGGATATGTAGACTCAAAATATATATTAAGTGTGTATAAAAGAGAGGCTATGGGAAGTGTTGTAATGGCTTCAAAAGTTGCTGTACCACATGGACTTCCAGAAAATGTTATAAAGCCAGCAATAGCTATAGCAAGATTAAATAAGCCCATAGTATGGGACAATAAATTTATGGTAGATTTAGTGGTACTGCTGGCACTTAAAGAAAATAATAAGAAAGAAATACGAAGCTTATTTTCAAAGATTAATGACCAACATACTTTAGAAGTTTTATTAAATACTGAAGATAAAAACGAAATAAAAAAGATATTAAGTTAACTAAGTATAGAAAAGATAGACACAAAAAATTTGCTTTAGTATAAAATTTAAAATTATTTAATTGCTAAGTAGTTAATTACTTGATATAAGGCTAATTCTATGAAATTGATTTATATGATTTTATAGGATTAGCCTTCTTTATTGATAAATAGAATATATAAACTATTTTAAAACTAAAATATAGAAGATATAATAAAGATAAGTTATTATGTTAAAAAATTACAGAGTGGTCATCATAATGATTTAGAAAATAATTTCATACAAGAAGATGATAAAAAGCCTGTTTTCGAAGGGAAGAATCTCAAGACAAGTACATTTCAAGTAAAGGTTGATGAAAGTGGAACATATAAAATTACTGTTACAGGGAAGAAAGCTAAAGGAAGTGTGAGTTTTATAAAAAATACTGATTGATGAAAAATGAATAATCCTGCAGGTAAACATGGACATTTTCATTGTTATTGCAGGATTTATTGTATATTTTAGAGATTTATATTTTCTAAATATGTGCTACTTGATTTTATAACATCTATACATGCTTTCACCACTTTTGAATGAAAACTTAAAATAAACTTTATCATTAGAAAAATCTTTTTCCATAGCCACTAAGTCTTGTTCTTCTCCAGCCTTTCCACCAGTGCCAACTAAAAACACATCTTTTTCACTATCTATTTCTTGAACTGACCCCATATATTTGTAGTAGTCATTTATGTCATATGAGTGATATTCAGTAACTTTTTTATTTTCTTCATCCAATTTTATTTTAATAACTCTTGTAGATTTATTTTTTACACCATTATCATATAAAGTTATATATCCATCATCTGTAATTCTAGCATTATGTTGTCTTGAGAACTTTTGATTATCTGTTAAATTAAACTCATCACCCAATCCTCCTAAAGTCCAAATAATTTCTCCTGTTTTTCTATCTAATTTAATAACTTCATCTAAATTTCTAAATGAGCAGATTAGATTTCCGTCTTTTGGGTCGATAGTCATAGAATTAAAATGTACATAGTCTAAGGATGTATCACTTTTTTCGCTAAAATTATTTTGTTCAACACTTTCTTCATATAGCTTTTCATAATCAATACTTTCCCACTGCCATACAACTTTCCCATCCTTTATTTCTTGTAATACACTATTTACTACATAAGGAGAATTTCCTTTACTCAATTTTGAAGGAATATTTGTCGCCTTAGTCTTTTGATAACTAGAAACAATATAGTGATTATCATCTATGTATATAAAGTCATGGTTTTCTAACTCAGTACCAGATTCTATGTTTTTACTTTTCTCCATAGTAATTTTATTTATTTTATTATAATTTTCATCTAATATTACAAGATATGATGGTGAGTATCCAACAGAACTTATTCGCTTTGTTGAGTCTTTATCTTGAAGTAAATATCCATATCTAACTTTACCATCATCTGTAGTTATTTTTTTAAAATCAAAAGGATTTGATTCGACTTCCTTGTAAAAAATTATATTTCCTTGGTTATTTAATTTAAATACAAAATTATGTTCTTCATTGTGTGTAGTAAGATAATAATCACCATCATAAGGGCTATTTGCAGTAACAGTATACTTTGGAAAATCTTTTGAAAGAGAGTTTATATAATAATTTCTATATGAGTTTTCACCATTATATATTACAGATATTTTTATTTTAGAAGAGCTATTGATTTCTTTTAACTTAAAAGTAGATTTATTATTTACATTAATTTCTTTATCATCTATTTTGACACTGTTTACATTTTTAGGATTTTTTATTGTTATACTATTTTGATTTGTTGAATTAAGTTGTTTTACGTTTTGACTATTAAAAATCCCTTCCTTAGATAGTGTTACATCATAACCATTTATAGTTATATTAAGTGTTTTTTTCGAATTACTTTGAGATGCAAAGACTTGTTTTACGAAAATACCAGAAACAAATAGAATACTACATAAAAATACTATCTTTAATAAATTTTTTCTTTTCATTCTTAATCCCCTTTTCATATTAAGTTTTTTATATTTTCATATTGATTTTATTATATAAATAAAAACATACTATGAATTTAATTATGCATAACGTGAATTTTGCTAGACAATTACATGAAAATTTATTCACACTAAAATAACTAAACAACAAATATGAAAATTAATGCTATTTAGATTGAATTATTTTATAAAATAACTAACAAACATAAAAAACCACCCATAAAAAATAAAAAAACCATTTCTGTAACAAAAAAAACCACGAAAATATAAAAATATATGGATAGTTAAGTGCTTAACAAGTAAAAATTAAAATAAAAATTAAAAAAAATTTATCTATGAAAGTCGGCTAAAATCCTACAATTGAACATTATTTCGGGGAAAATGTTTTCTTTTATTTCACAAAAAAAGCCACTTTTTGGCACGGTATATGCTTTATATAAAGGCAAGAAAAACAAGATATGAGATAAGAGCAATTAGGAGGTGCAAATATGGAGTTTATAAATTTTGTAAGTGATAAAGTTATAAACCTTAAAATGGATTGTAAAACAAAAGAAGATTTCTTTAAGGAAATACATAATAAAGTTTTTGAATTAGGCTTTGTAAAAGAAGAATTTGGAGAAAAAATACTAGGAAGAGAAAATGTATTTCCAACAGGCTTAAACTTAGGTGATTATGGAGTAGCAATACCACATACAGATGCAGAATATATTAAAGAACAATTTATAGCAGTCTGTACTTTTAATGAACCAGTAGTATTTAGTTCTATGGAAGACCAAGATGAAAAAGTATCTGTAAATTTGGCTTTCGTTTTGGGGCTTAATCAACCACACAGTCAATTATCTGTATTAACAGAATTGATGGGGATTATGCAAAATAAAGAATTAGTTGAGAAGCTAATGGATTCTACTGACAAAGAAGAAGTTTTAAAGACAATAAAGTCTTTATAAAAAATAAAATAATAAAAAGTACTAACAATAAAAATAAGACAATAAAAATTATTAGGAGGAAATAAAAATGAAAAAAATATTAGTAGCATGTGGAGCAGGAATAGCAACATCAACAGTAGTTTGTGACAAGGTAGAAAGATTAGTTAAAGAAAATAATATACAAGCAGAAGTTATACAATGCAAAATAGCTGAATGTGCAACAAAGCAAGATGGAGCAGATTTAATAGTATCAACAACTATATTACCAACAACTTATAATATACCAGCAATAAAAGCAACAGCATATATAACTGGAGTAAATACAGCAGCATTAGATAAGAAAATATTAGATGCTTTAAAATAATCCTAGCATAAATAAATTGAAATCATATTTAAAAAACAGAAAAAGGAGGATTTATAAATGGATAAATTATTAGCAGTAGTACAGTATATTTTAAACATGGGACCAACAGTAATACTACCAATAACAATTGTAGTCTTAGGAATGATATTTAGAATTAAGTTTACAAAAGCTTTAAAATCAGGTCTTACAATTGGTATAGGGTTTGTGGGTATAAACTTAGTTGTAAACCTATTAACTTCAACACTAGGGCCAGCAGCTCAAGGAATGGTTGAGAGATTTGGACTTAATTTAACAGTAATAGATGTTGGTTGGCCAACAACAGCATCAGCAACATGGGCTTCACCAGTTGCACCAATATTAATACCAGTTTGTTTATTAGTAAACTTACTATTATTATACTTCAATAAAACAAAGATATTAAACGTTGATATATGGAATTATTGGCACTTCATAGTAGCAGGTGCAGTTGGATATATAGTAACAGGAAGTTATATCTGGGCTATATTCTGTGCGATATTAATGGAATTATTAGTACTATTTATTGCAGAAAAAACAGCCAAGAATGTTCAGGAGTTTTATGATTTGGAAGGTATAGCATTACCAACTGGTTCAACAGCTTCATTTGCTCCACTTGGATATTTAGTAGGTAAATTTGTTGAAAAAATACCAGGAATAAATAAAATACAAGCAGACCCAGATTCTATACAAAAAAAATTCGGTATATTTGGTGAACCAATGATGATGGGGATTATACTAGGGATAATACTTGGAGCGCTTGCTGGATACGATGTAGCAGGAATATTCAATGTAGGTATATCAATGGGTGCAGTAATGTTACTTATGCCTAGAATGGTTAGAATATTGATGGAAGGTTTAATTCCAATTTCAGAATCAATAAGAGATTTCTTACAAGCAAAATATGGAGATAGAGAACTTTATATAGGTCTAGATGCAGCAGTAGCAACTGGACATCCAGCAGTTATATCAACAGCTCTTATACTTGTTCCTATAACTTTATTCTTAGCAGTTATATTACCAGGAAATAAAGTTTTACCATTTGGTGACTTAGCAACAATACCATTCTATATGGCATTTATAGTATGTTTTAGAAAAGGTAATATAGTTCAATCAGTTATAACAGGAACTATAGTAATAGCTATATCACTTTATATGGCTACAAATTTTGCAGATGTTCATACGCAATTATTACAACAAGCAAATATGATGCCAGAAGGAACAACAATGGTTACAAGTATAGATACAGGTGGTAACTTACTAAAATGGGGAATACTGAAATTATCTCAATTAGTTTCTTCACTTGGAATATTCTAATATTTAGTTAATAGAGATTACTCTTTTTTAGTAAAGTATGCGAAAATTTAACATTTAGCAGCTACTAGAAAAGAGTAATATTTTTTATAAATTTTTAAAAAATACAAAATACAAAAGGAGGAGATTTATCGTGAAAGCAGCAGTATTACATGGCACAAATGATATGAGATTTGAAGATATAGAAATAAAACCATGTGAAAGTGATGAAGTAAAAATAAAAGTTATGGCAGCAGGAATATGTGGGTCAGATCCTCCAAGAGTATTAAAACATTGGAAATATCCAGTTCCAGCTATACCAGGGCATGAATTTTCTGGAGTAATTGCAGAAGTTGGTAAGGATGTAAAAAATGTAAAAGTTGGAGATAGAGTAGTTGCAATTCCTTTTATACCTTGCAATGAATGTGAATATTGTAAGAGAGGGTTATTTTCATTATGTGATGACCATGGTATGTTAGGAGCTAAAACTTTTGGAGCTTTTGCAGAATATGCAAACATAAAAGCTACAAATGTTTTACCAATAGGAGACATGGATTTTGAAGATGCTGCTATGATAGAACCACTTGCAGTTGCTATGCATGGAGTACTTAATATAGGTATCCAAGTTGGAGATACTGTAGCTGTAATGGGTAGTGGAACAATGGGTCAACTAGTAATACAAGGACTTAAGATAGCAGGAGCTGGAACAATTATAGCAGTTGATATATCTGATAATAAATTAAGAGAATCAAAAGAATTAGGTGCTGATATAATAATTAATGCTAAAGATGTAAATCCAGTAGAAAAAATAAAAGAACTTACTGGTGGAAAAGGTGTTGATATAGCACTTGAATGTGCAGGTTCTAAAATAACTCAGGAACAATGTTTACTTATAACTAAAAAGAAAAGTAAAATAGGATTTTTAGGAATAGCATATTCAGATATAACTTTATCTGAGGAAGCATTTGAAAATATATTTAGAAAAGAACTAGAGTTAAAAGGTTTCTGGAATTCTTATTCTGCACCATTCCCAGGACAAGAATGGACTAAAGGAATCACTTTAGTTAATGAAGGAAAAATAAAATTAAAAGAAATGGTATCTCATAGATTTTCACTTGAAGATACTTATAAAGCATTTGAAATGATAAGAGATAGAAAAGAAGAATTTAATAAGATATTAATTTTACCACAAGGGGTTGAAAAATAAATGAAGGCAGTAGTTAAAACTAAACCAGGTTATGATAATGTAGAAGTATTAGAGGTAGAAGAGCCAAAAGCTACAGGAGATAAAGTTAAAATAAAAGTAGAATACAGTGGTATATGTGGTTCAGATATACATTCATTTAAAGGTGAATATGCAAATATAAAAGCTCCAGTAACTTTAGGTCATGAATTTTCTGGAATTGTCGTAGAAATTGGTGAAGATGTTAAAAATATAAAAGTAGGAGATAGAGTTACATCAGAAACTACTTTTGCAACTTGTGAAAAATGTATATATTGTGCAACTAAAGACTACAATTTATGCCCAACTAGAAAAGGTATTGGTACTCAAGCAGATGGAAGTTTTGCTGAGTATGTATTATCAAGAGAGGAAAGCATACATGTACTTCCTGAAAATGTATCTTTATTATCAGCAGCTCTTACAGAGCCACTAGCTTGTTGTGTTCATGCAGCTCTTGAAAAAACTACTATAGAAAGTGATGATACAGTATTAATAATAGGACCAGGGCCAATAGGTTTATTATTAGCTCAAGTTGTTAAATCTCAAGGTGCTACAGTTATAATGTCTGGTGTTACAAAAGATAAAGAAAGATTAGAAATAGCTAAAAATCTTGGAGTAGATAGAACTGTAAACGTAATGGAAGAAAGTCTAGCAGATGTAGTAAATGAAATGACTGATGGAAATGGAGTAAATAAAGGATTTGATTGTTCTGGATTTATGCCAGCAGTTAATGAAGCTTTAAGATTACTTAGAAAGAAAGGAACTTTCGTACAAGTTGGAATATTTGCTAAAAAACTAAATGAAATGGATCAAGAAGCAATAATTCAAAGAGAGTTACAATATATTGGAAGTAGATCACAAAAACCAAGTTCTTGGATTATAGCATTAGATTTAATGGCTAGTGGAAAAGTAAATACAGAAGCATTAGTTACAAGAACTGTTGGTTTAGACGAATTTAAAGAGGGTATTACAGCTTTAATGAACGGAGAAGAAATAAAAGTTGCAGTAAAATCTTAAAAAAACATTTGTATTATTTTAAAAAAAATTGTAAAATCTACTGTAGGATAAAAAAATGTAAGGTCTTAAAAAATAACAGGAGGAAAAAAGTATGAGCACTCTTAGAGATCATTCTAATAATATTAGAAAAAACATAATAAAAATGGTTGCAGAAGCTAAAAGCGGGCATCCAGGTGGTTCATTATCAATAGCTGATATGTTAACAGTGTTATATTTTGATAAAATGAACATATGTGTAGAAAATCCAAAAATGGATGATAGAGATAGATTTGTTCTATCAAAAGGTCATGCAGCACCAGCTTTATATGCTACATTAGCAGAAAAAGGATTTTTCCCAGAAGAAGAATTATTGACACTTAGAAAATTTGGTTCTAAGTTACAAGGACATCCAGACATGAAAAAAGTAGCAGGAATAGATATGTCTACTGGTTCTCTTGGACAAGGTTTATCTGCTGCAAATGGTATGGCGCTAGCTGGTAAATTAGACAACAAAGACTACACAGTGTATACTATATTAGGTGATGGAGAAATCCAAGAAGGTCAAGTATGGGAAGCTGCAATGACAGCATCACATTATAAATTAGATAACTTAATTGCATTTGTTGACTTAAATGGATTACAAATAGATGGTTCTAATGAAGAAGTAATGAATGTTAGTCCAGTAGATGACAAATTTAAATCTTTT